>JBDNIX010000294.1:0-5882 GCA_041688045.1 Nitriliruptoraceae bacterium | reverse complement strand
TCACCATCGGTGTCGCCCCGTGCTCGGGGCGCGGTGAGCGATAGCTCACCATCGGTGTCGCCCCGTGCTCGGGGCGCGGTGAGCGATAGCTCACCATCGGTAGTGCGCGAACGCCCGGTTGGCTTCGGCCATCTTGTGGGTGTCTTCGCGACGCTTGACCGCTGCCCCGACGCCGTTGGAGGCATCGAGGAGCTCGCCGGCGAGGCGTTCACCCATGGTGTGCTCGCGGCGGATCTGGGCGTACCCGACGATCCAGCGCAGAGCGAGTGTGGTGGAACGGGACGGACGAACCTCGATGGGCACCTGGTAGGTGGCACCACCGACGCGACGGGACTTCACCTCCATCTGCGGCTTGACGTTGTCGACCGCGCGCTTCAGCACGCTGATCGGGTCGCCGCCAGAGGTCCGCGAACCGATGTTGGCCAGCGCGTCGTACACAATTCGTTCCGAGGTGGAACGCTTGCCGTCGCGCATGACACGGTTGATCATCTGGGTGACGAGCACGGACCCGTACTTGGGGTCGGGCACGACACGACGGTGACCGGGGGAACCTTTGCGGGGCATGTCAGCCCTCCTTCTTGACGCCGTAGCGGGACCGCGACTGCTTGCGATCGCGGACCGGCGAGGCATCGAGCGCCCCACGAATGACCTTGTACCGAACACCCGGCAGGTCCTTCACACGACCACCACGCACGAGCACGATGGAGTGCTCCTGCAGGTTGTGCCCTTCACCCGGGATGTAGGCCGTGATCTCGATACCGGAGGTCAGACGAACACGACAGACCTTCCGCAGGGCCGAGTTCGGCTTCTTCGGTGTGGTGGTGTAGACGCGGGTGCAGACACCACGGCGCTGGGGCGAACCCTTGAGCGCGAGTGTGGTGTTCTTCTTCGACCGGCTCTTGCGGCCGTTACGCACCAACTGCTGGATGGTTGGCATCCCTTGGCTTCTTTCGGTCGTGTGTCCGAACAGCGCAGTGCAGCGCCGTCAGGAGGGTGGTCAGTGGCGGGTGTCGGCCCGGTGCCGCGTGGCCGCTGACGGTCGGAACCGTTCAGGACCGCGTGCGGTGCGGGTGCCGGGGCGTTTCGGTCCGACCCACGGGGCCGGGCGTTCCGCTCCTGCTGGTGCAATCCGGGGCAGCACGCGTTGCCGCGTGGACGTCCGAGTGGAGGTCGGCGCTGATGCGCCCGGATACCACGCCACGAAAAGAACTCCGCGGCGCGAAGGTTGAACGGTACCGGGGGCCGCCGCGGGGGTCAACCCGGGCGGGCCGAGGGCGCCCCGTCATGCGTCCCTGCGCGTCGGGAGGCGCCGAACGCCCCGGCTCAGGGCTGCGCCGACCACGTCTGAACGTAGGCGCCGAAGCCACCCGGTGCTTCCAGGCGTTCGACCGCGAGGATGGCGGCCTCGGTCTGGTCGGCGTCCCACCGGGCTCGGACGTTGGTCCGGAACTTGTGCGCCAGGTCGTCGGGACTGAGCGGGTCGTCGGGACCACCCCGGTTGACGAGCACCCGTTCCTCGAAGGAGCTGCCGTCCCGGGTGCGTCCACGCACTACCGCCGGAAACTGGTACGGGTAGATCGCATCACACTCCGGGTCCGCTTCGACGCGGACGCGCGCCATCAACGCGCGCCGCGACGGATCACGGACCGCGGCGTCCGTGAAGTCCTCGAGAGCCGCCCCCAGTCCCCCACCGCCGAGGAAACCGAGCGCCACGAGGTAGGGCCCGCTGAACTGGGCCTGGTAGCCCGACTCCGGTCGCTGCTTCAGTGCCAGCGGTTCCCCGATCGTGCGGACGGTCGCGCCGGCGACGCCCAGTACGACTTGCTCGACGTCCTCAGGCCGAACTCCGCGATTGCGCAGCCGACGAGCGGCATCCAACGCCGTATGCGTGAAGTGGTTGGCCGGATACGGCTTGAAGAAGATGTCCGGCACCTCCCATCGGTGGCCCAGCCCGTCGGTGATCTGATCGAGATCGACAGCGCCGTGGAGGAAGGCCTCGAAGAAACCGAAGCGTCCTTCCAGGACCGTCGGAGGGCCGGTGAACCCGTGGCCGACCAGCAGGGCCGCGCTGACACCGGCATGGGCGGCCCACCCGCAGTGGAGGCGCTTGACCGTGCCCCCGGTGCGATTGGACTCGATGATGCCACCAGCCATCGACGCCGAGACGCCGACGGCATCCACGATCGCCGCGTCGTCGCCGCCCAGGACCAGGGAAGCTGCGACCGCGGCGCCGAGTGCCCCGCAGATCGACGTTGCGTGCTGACCATGCTCGAAGAACACCGAGTTGTTCGTGTCGCGGTCATAGCCCGCCATCCCGAGCCGCACGACCGTCTCGATGCCGACGGCGATTGCATCGATGACGCGCCGGCCATCCGCGCCGGAGAGTTCTGCGGCCGCGAGCGCAGCGGGCACCACGCTGGCCGAAGGATGGAGGATGGACGGCAGGTGGGTGTCGTCGTAGTCGAGGGAGTGCGCGAGCACACCGTTCGCGAACGCTGCCCACGTCGCGGGGAACCGCTCGGTGGAGCCGACGACGTGCGCCTGGGCGCTACCGCCCTGGTCCCGCACGAAGGCGATCGCCGCACCGGACGTGGGGAGGTCGCGTGCGGCGACCTGCAGACCGAGGATGTCGAGGATGCGGTGACGGACACTGCTGCGCACCGCCGCCGGAGCGCCCGCCCGGACGGTGGCGGTCGCAAAGGCGGCGAGGCGCTGGGCCACCGTGGGGCTATCGATCCGGGACGCCGTCACGTCTCGCGCGCTGACGGGTCGGCGACCAGGGCCAGGGGCCGCACCGGAGCGCCGGTCGCGCCGACCAGCGGCATCGGGCTGAAGGCCAGCGTGCACGCGGCGATTCGATCGTTCGCAACTGCTTCGAGGTTGAGCGTCTCGACGATGTTGATGCCGTGCTCGACCAGCAGGACCCGGTGCGCGGGGAGAACGGCGTGGCCGCGACCCGCCGGCAGGTGCTCGAAGGCGATCGTGTCGGCGCCGACCGCGCGCGGAAGGTGCGCCGCGAGCCATTCGGCCCCGGCCTCGCCGACGCCCGGGACTCCACTGTCCCGACCGATGTAGGCCTCGCCCCCATGCCAGCGCTGTCCCCACCCCGAGCGGATCAGGATGATGTCACCCGGGTGGGGTTGCACATCGGCGCGGTCGAGGGCGGCAGCCAGGTCGTCCGGCGAGATCTCGTAGCCCGCGTCACAGGCAGGCTGGCCGAGGACCGCAGGAATGTCCAGGAGTAGGCAGCCATACAGACCGGGGACGACCTGGTCGACACCGTGCTCGGGAAACCGTCCACCGACCTGCGCCCGGGCGGCGTCGATGCCTCCGTACAGCCGCCCATCCTGCGACACGTGGCCCAGGGCATCGACGTGCGTACCGACGTGGGTCCCCAGGACGATGAGATCATTGGCAGCCGACCCCCCGTCGTCACGCACGCCGTCGCCGTGTCGGCGTGGCAGGGTGTGCCAGTAGGCCGGATGGTTGGGAGACTGCGGCATCCCGATCTCGTACGGGCGGGACAGGTCATAGGTGCGCACTCCCGAACGGACCAGTTCCAGCAACGCATCGGTCATCAGGTGCTCCCGTTCGCGGCTCGCGCACGGGCGAAAAGACACCCGCTGCGGCAGTCGCGACACCCTAACGGCGCGGTCGGAGCCTCACTGCGCCTTTCCGCCCCTTACGGACCCGGAATGGCCGTTTGGGCCAGTCGACCGGTGGCCGTTCGGCCCCCTAAGTGCCCCGACGGGCATGGGCGAAGGCCGGCGGTCTGCGGCATGGTGGAGCCACGCAACAAGGAGGAACACATGAAGCGCACGATGGCAGCCAAGGTTCTCCTGGCCGCAGGCACCGCATCGGTGGCCCTGCTAGCCACCGCATGCGAAGTCGAAGAGGGCGGCACTGGCGATACCGACCTTGAAGACCCGCTCCTCGAAGAGGACGGCACTGGCGATACCGACCTTGAAGACCCGCTCCTCGAAGAGGACTCGGACCTGTAGGTCGGCTCGACGTCATACGAGAACGGCGCCCCGCGAGGGGCGCCGTTCTCCTGTCAGGCGGGGTGCTCCCCGACACCGATCACTTGCTGGTGTCCTGGACTTCGCCGGGGAAGTCCTCGAAGCCCCAGCCACCTTCGAAGCCCCAGGACCCGTCGCCCTCGTAGGACTCCGTCGACGCCAGGAATTCGGCGATGTCAGCCGGTAGGGCCTGCTCCGGCATCTCGGTGTGTGCCACCTCGACGCGGCGGTAGGCCTCGATCCCGGTACCTGCCGGGATCAGCTTGCCGATGATGACGTTCTCCTTGAGGCCGACCAGCGGGTCGGACGCGGATTCGAGCGCCGCTTCCGTCAGCACGCGGGTGGTCTCCTGGAAGGATGCCGCCGACAACCACGAGTCGGTCGCCAACGAAGCCTTGGTGATACCCATCAGCAGCGGACGTGCGGCAGCTGGCTGGCCACCCTCGGCCGAGACGCGGTCATTCTCCTTGTTGAACCGGACCCGGTCGACGTTGTCGCCGGGCAAAAACGCCGTGTCACCGGCGTCTACCACGTTCACGCGGCGGTACATCTGCCGCACGATGAGTTCGACGTGCTTGTCGTGGATCGGCACACCCTGCGAGCGGTAGACGTCCTGCACCTCGTTGACCAGGTGCAGCTGCGAGGCGCGCACGCCCAGCACGTCGAGCAGCTCGTGTGGGTCGATCGCGCCGACGGTCAGCTGTTGGCCGACCTCGACGTCGACGCCGTCCGCCACCTCGATCGACTGGTCGTCGGACCGGAACAACCGGGCACCTCGAGGTAGCTCGTGCTCATCGACCTGGTCGCGGGAACCCTTGATGCGCAGCACCCGGCCCTGGTCGGTCTCCTCGATCTCCACCCGACCAGCGAGTCGGGCGATCTCCGCCTTACCTCGAGGTGACCGGGCTTCGAACAGCTCGACGATACGGGGCAGACCCTGGGTGATGTCATCGGCCGAGGCCACACCACCCGTGTGGAAGGTCCGCATGGTCAGCTGGGTTCCCGGCTCACCGATGGACTGGGCGGCGACGATGCCAACCGCCTCGCCCATGTCGACCATGGCGCCGTTGGCGAGCAGCTCGCCGTAGCAGGCGCGACAGACACCGATTTCGGTGTCGCAGGCCAGCACGGAACGCACCCGGATGACACGGTCGTCGTCGTCCGCGGTCTTGTCCAGCGCCTCGCCGGTCTCCGGGTCGACCCCGTGGACCAGGACATCACGCAGGATGCGGACTTCGGTGTCGGCCACGACGGTCCCGGCCGGCAGCACCACCTTGCGGCGTCCCGGGTAGATGACGTCCTTGGCCAGGATGCGGCCATAGAGCTGCTGGGAGTCGTGCTCGCCGACGACGATGTCGACGCCACGTTCGGTGCCACAGTCCTCTTCGCGCACGATCAGGTCCTGCGACACGTCGACCAGGCGACGGGTCAGGTACCCGGAGTCCGCCGTCCGCAGTGCGGTGTCGGCCAGACCCTTTCGGGCACCGTGGGTGGCGATGAAGTACTCGAGGACCGACAGGCCTTCGCGGTAGTTCGACTTGATCGGCCGCGGGATGATCTCACCCTTCGGGTTGGCCACCAGACCACGCATGGCGGCGATCTGCCGCAGCTGGGTCATGTTGCCTCGGGCTCCCGAGTTGGCCATGATGAAGAACGGGTTGGTGACCGTGAAGTTCTCTTCCATGGCGTCCGCGACCTGCGTGGTCGCGTCGGTCCAGATCTCGATCAGTTCCTGACGACGCTCCGAGTCGGTGATGACACCGCGCGAGAACTGCTTCTCGATCTTGGCGGCACGCTCCTCGGAGGCAGCCAGCACCTCGGCCTTGAGTTCGGGCGTTTCCACGTCGGAGATCGCCACGGTGG
>JBDNIX010000033.1:0-4163 GCA_041688045.1 Nitriliruptoraceae bacterium | reverse complement strand
GTGGCTGGAACGTCGGGGAAGGCATCCGGTGCAGCCGCAGGAAGCTCGCCACCCGATGCCCGGATCGCCCGCGCCACGAAGGCCGCCATCTGCTCGCGGGTGACCGTGCCCCCGGGTTCGAACGATGAACCGTCCACTCCACGGGTCACGTCCCACCACGCGAGACAGTCGACGGCTCGGGTTCGCGCCTCGCCCGTCACGTCGATGAAGCCAGATGTCCCGACCGCGTCGACGGGGCACGCATGCTTGATCGTCCGGACCTCGGGGCCGGCGATTGGCTCAACGGCCGGCTCCTCCGGCCCAGGCTCTTCATCGCCGCCATCGCCCGGGTCCGTCACCGGATCTCCCACCGGTGCGACCGGGTAGCCCGCGCTGCCGACGGGTGCAGATCCGTTGGGAGCACGGAACACGGCGGTCACATAGAAGCCGCCTGAGGCGGACTCGGCCACTCCGATTCCCACCTGCGAGAACGAGCCGTTCATGATGTTGTTGCGATGCCCCGTCGAGTCCATCCACATCTGCATGAACTGATCGGCGATCCCTTCCGGAGAGCCGTCGTAGGCGCCGTTCGACATGTACGCGATGTTCTCCCCGACCGTCGACCAGCAGCAGATCGCCGAGGTGAAGTCGGGGTTGTGCCGGAAGTCGCCGGTCCTGGCCATCTCGTCGGACCAGCCTCGGGCGATGTCCGCCACGTCTTCCGCCCACAGCAACGCCCGCTGCGTCCCCATCGATCCGTATCCGTATGTCCCCGGATCAGTTCGTGCGAGGTTGTGACCGTCGAACAGTCGCGCTTCGACTCGGGCCGCGTCACCGGTCCGCACTGGTGCGGTTGCCGTCGCCGGCATGGCGAACACCGTGAGCAGCGACGCCACCAACGCACCGACGAGTAGTGCGGGGCGGGCTCGCCGCGGGGAAACCGACATCAGCAGTCCTCAGGAGGTCTGCCTCGGTTGTCGGCCATCGGCCGCCCAACCTGTACCCGGAGCGACGGCACTCATCCCGCGCCCGGCAGACGAGCTCAGATGCCATACTCCGCCGGAAGGCGTCCGGTGGCGGCCGCTTTGACCAGGGCTTCGTGATCGCGTTCGGTCTGATCGGCATAGGCCTGCGCGAACCGGCACAGGGCGGCATCGACCTTGTCGGACCGGCCGAGGTAACCCACGATCATTGAAGCCCCGCTGGTCCGAGCGTGCCCCTTCGCCAGCAGCCGGCCGCAGATCGCGGCGTAGTCGGCACGGGCATCGTCGTCGATCTTGTGCAGCTTGATGGCACCCTTCATGTTGCGGAACTGGCGCACGTAGAACTGGTGGTCGCCCACTGTGGCCCAACCCAGCAACGGATCACTGACCGTCTGCAGCGCCTGCTGGTACTCCACGACGCGTTCACCCTGATGGTCGTGCCAGGCGGAGTCGCCATGGACGAAAGGGGCGACAACCGAGCGGCGGGCCTGCTTGAGCTGCAGGAAGATCACGTCGTCCGGACTGCTGCCCTCCAGGAGGGCGACGTACGCCCGCAGCCCGACACTGCCGACGCCAACGACCTTGTGGGCGACGTCCACCAACGTGTACCCGCCGATCACCCGCCGCCAGTGCGGCGCCAACGTCAGCAGATAGCGGTCGATCCCCTCGGCCAGCTGCTCACGCTCCTGCTCGTCCAGCCGGGTGATCAGCGGTGGCTCCTCGACGATCCGGCGATCCGCACCCAACTCCTCCGTGAAGCGCGGCAGCGCCCGATCGCTGGTCCGGCTGCGCGCGCGCTTCGATGCCTTCTTGATGCGTTTGCGCAGCGACTTCGTCTGCGCCAGTTCCTGCAGCTGGTCGCGGTCCATCCGCAGGAACGACCGGTCCAGCAGGGGCTGTGCGAAGAGCTCCCAGAGCTGATCGCGATACGCAGCGCAGGCGGCATCCACGGCCTCTTCGCACGCGTGCTCGTCCGCGCCGTGCTCTCGTCCCGAGACCCACACGCTGGCGCTCAGGCGGCGCAGATCCCACTCCCAGCTTCCGGGGTGCGCCTCGTCGAAGTCGTTCATGTCCAGCACCAGTTCGCGCTCCGGGGAGGCGTAGAAGCCGAAGTTTCCGAAGTGAGCGTCACCGCCGATCACCGGGGTGATCCCGGTGGCGGGAAGCTCGGCGAAGTCCTCGGCCATCACCGTCGCCGCGCCACGAAGGAAGCCGTACGGCGACGCCGCCATCCGTCCCACGCGAACGGGCACCAGCCAGTCGAGACGGCCTTCGTGGTTCTGCTCGAGCTGGTCGATGACATCACGGCGGTCAGCCGGCGGCGACCAGTCACCGAGGGACGACCGCGGCGTCTCTCGGCGCAGCGACTTTCCGAGGTAGCGCCGCTGTTGTCGCGGGATCGGCTGGTTGCGTACCGACGCATGGGGCTGCCGGTTCGCCTTCTCCAACAGCACGCGAGCTGCGAGTTGGTCGGCGTCAGCCACGGGCACCTCCATCACACTTCCATGACCTCGATACATCACGCGGAAGGTCCAGACCGTACAAGAGCGACCGGTACCGCTGCTCTACGCTCTTGTGCCCAGCCAAAGGCCACTCCTCCGTGAACGCCATCGGCGGCCAGCTCGTGCTCGTCGCGGTTCTGGTCATCATCAATGCCGCATTTGCCGGATCGGAGATGGCCCTGATCTCTCTCCGTGAGGGGCAGCTCGCCCGACTCGAGCAGCAGTCCTCCGCCGGGCGGGCGCTCGCCAAGCTCGCACGCGAGCCCAATCGCTTCCTGTCGACGATCCAGATCGGGATCACGCTGGCAGGGTTCCTGGCGTCGGCTACAGCGGCTGTGGCTCTCGCGGAGCCCCTGGTCGAACCGTTGAGCTTCCTCGGAGGAGCCGCGCGGCCGAGCGCGATCTTCATCATCACCTTGGGGCTGACGTTCGTCACGTTGGTCTTCGGCGAGCTCGCGCCCAAGCGCCTCGCGATGCAACGAGCCGAGGGCTGGGGTCTCGTCGCCGCCCGTCCACTGAGCGTCGTGGCCAAGGTCACCGCACCGGCGATCTGGCTGCTGTCGCACGCCACCAACCTGACCGTACGGCTGCTCCGAGGTGATCCGGACGTGGACCGGCAGGAGGTCACGGACGAGGAGATCCGCGATCTGATCGCCACACAGAGCTCCTACACCGACGAGCAACGTCGCATCATCAACGGTGCGCTGGAGGTCGCCGACCGGACGTTGCGACAGATACTCGTGCCACGCAGCCGGGTGATCGCCCTTCCGGCCGACCTGCCCGTTGGCGAGGCGCTGACCCGCCTGTCCGACGCCGGACACAGTCGCGCACCGGTCTACACGGATATCCTGGATGACGCTGACCGGACGATCTCGGTACTGGGTCTCGTCGGCCGTGGGGGAACGGTGGGTGACCATTCACGTGCGGCCGTCGCCCTACCGGAGTCGCTGAACGCGGTCGATGCACTGCGACAACTCCAGACCACGCACCAGCAGATCGCCCTGGTGGTCTCCGAACACGGCGGTGTTGAAGGGATCATCACCGTCGAGGATCTGATCGAGGAGCTCGTGGGTGAGATCTACGACGAACACGACCGGGACGTCCAAGCGATCGTTCGGGAGGCCGACGACACCTTCATCGTGCCCGGCAGCTTCCCGGTCCACGACCTGATCGATCTGGGCATCGACGTGACGGCCGACGACGCGACCACCCTGGCGGGGCTCATCATCGAGGAGCTCGGCCGCCTTCCGAGCGTGGGCGACGAACTCCAGATCCCTGGTGCAACCTGCACGGTTGTCAGCGTCCGCAGACGAACCGCCGAACGCGTCCGCCTTCGGCGCACCGAAGCGACCCCGCCGGACGTCGGCACCACGCCCGAAGGGGATGACCCCGCCGCCACGTGACATGCGAGTTTTCCCTTGCCTATTGGTGTGGTGATGGACGACGTCTTCAAGGCCCCTGCCGACCCCACACGCCGCTGCGCACGATCACCGAGCGGTGGCCAACCACGACCGAAGGAGATCCACGATGAGGATCTACGTCACGAGCATCTTCGTGCCGGATCAGGACGGTGCCCTCGACTTCTACACACGTGTGCTCGGGTTCGTGAAGAAGAACGAGATCCCTCTCGGCGAGGACCGATGGCTCACGGTCGTCGCACCGGACGACCCTGATGGGGTCGAGCTACTCCTCGAGCCCG
>JBDNIX010000293.1:0-3653 GCA_041688045.1 Nitriliruptoraceae bacterium | reverse complement strand
GCTGACCCGTGCGACCGATGCGTGCGCGCCCCACCCCGAGGTGCTCCATGCCGGGTTCATCCCCGACGCCGCCAAGGAGGTGGCAGAGGCGGTGCTGACACGGGCGGCGGTCGCCGGTGCGACCCTGCCGAGCCCGGCCGACATCGGGGTCGACGAGGTGTCCTGGCTGCACGGACTCGCGGAGACGGTCGGCGAGCTTCGTCGTGGAAGTCTCGATCGCGTGCGTGCGGGTGACCTCGAGACCGCCGAGCGCTTCCTCGACCTGATGCAGGAGATCCTCGCCGCGCTGGCGACCATCGATGTGCCAGACGGGCTGTCGCGGGGACTCAGGCGGGCGAGTGATTCCGCCCGGGCGATCACCGAGCGGACCAGGGGCGACCTGACCTCGGCCGGCGGTCAGCGGGAGCTGCGTCGGGCCCTGGACGCCCATCGCGCAGCGCTCGACCAGGCGGTCGGCAACGCTTGAGGATGCGCTGGCTGGACCGGCTGGCCCCACCGGTTGCGCGCACCGGTGCGCGTTGGCGGCCCTGGTGGGCCACGGCTACCATCCGCGCTCGCCCGCCGACGGTTCCTCCGGCGGGCGGCCCTTGGGGGTGTAGCTCAGCCTGGCAGAGCACTTCGTTCGCAACGAAGGGGCCGTCGGTTCAAATCCGATCACCTCCACCCGAGATCCCGGCGGAAACGCCGGGATCTCGCCGTTTCAGGCGGTTTCTTGATCATGAGGTGCGCACGGTGCACCACAGTGACACCACAGAACGCGGTGGCGGAGACGCCGAATGGCGGTAGCGTATTCGAACAGATACGGGCCGGGAGGTCGATCCATCAGCGGTGGGCTGTTGACGCAGGCCCGGCAGCGCGCCGGGCTGTCGAAGGCTGAGCTTGCGCGTCGATCGGCGACGTCTCGGCCGACCGTGTCGGCCTATGAGCATGGGGCGAAGTCGCCGACCTTGGAGACGGCACAGCGTCTGCTCGATGCGGCAGGCTTCGAGCTGACCATCGCTGCGCGCCCGAGCTTCACCGAGGCCGGTACCTACCGAGGGGCCCCGGTGCTCGTGCCGGACCAGATGCCGAGCCTCGCGCCGCATCAGGCGCTTGCGCTGGTCGAGCTGCCCCGCCATCTGGCGCGGTACGTGATCCGTAGCGTCAGGGATCTGGCGGTGCGTGCGGACCGCATCCGGGTCTACGAGCTGGTCCTGCGGGAGGGCACGCCCGACGACGTCTGGCGCTACATCGACCCTATCCTGCTCATCGAGGTGTTCGACGAGCTCAACCTCCCGAAGGCGATCCGCGAGGCATGGGAACCTGCGGTCGCCCGCTGGTATGGCCGGTGACACCGATGCCCACCGCACGGTGGCCGAGCCGCTTTCGCCGTGCCCGAAGTGGAAGTCGCCGAGCTCGTGCGGGTGGTCGCGTCAGCCAGGCCGCGCAGCGAACCGACTGGGGTGGATACTCGGGGTACTTCGAGGACCTCGATGGGCATGTCTGGGAGGTCGCCTACAACCCCGGCTTCCGGCTGCTGCCCGATGGTCGTGTGCAGCTTCCCGACGAGTAGCCGTTGGTTCGCACGCAGGAAGCCGTGATCCCGCGCCCGAGCCCCTCCGGTCGACCGAGCAGAACACCAACAGCACGGCACCGGAATGCCTCTCGCGAACAAGGCGGGCTACGGTCGTAGGATGAAACGGACGGACACGGCGAGCATCGTGATCCCGGCTTCGCACGAGCAGGTCTACGCCGCGCTGCTCGATCCGTCCGCGCTCGAGACGTGGTTGCCGCCCGACGGCATGACCGGCCGGATCCTCGAGTTCGACCCACATCCCGGGGGCACGTTCCGGATGGAGCTGACCTACCTCGACGGCGGCGAGGGCAAGAGCTCCCTGAACAGCGATATCACCGAGGTCACGTTCATCGAGCTGGTTCCGGCCACGCGCATTCTGCAACAGGTGGTGTTCGAGTCCGACGATCCCTTGTTCGCCGGGGTGATGACCATGACCTGGTCGCTCGGTGCAGCGGTGGGTAGCGCGGCGGTCGAGATTCGTGCCGAAGACGTTCCGCCGGCAGTCTCGCCCGAGGACCATGCCCGTGGACTCGCTGCGTCTCTGCGCAACCTCGCGAGCCATCTGGCGGGTCGGATTCCCGAGGACTGAAGTCCTTGCACGGCTTCCGGGGGCCGAGCCGTCCCAGGGCTCCAGCGCCGCGTCCGGGAACCGTGATTCTGCGCGGTCGCACCAGCGGCAGCAGCCGCCCACAACTGCCCGGATCCACTAGCCGGACGTCTACGGTTCCGTATACTGCAATCATGGCTGCAACCAAGATGCTCCGGGTCTCTGAGCGCACCCACAACGGCTTCCGTCGCGAGGCGCAACGGCGTGGTGTGACCATCGACGAGGTCGCCGCGGCTGCGCTGCGGGCACTTCGTCAGAAGGAGATGGGCGAGCAGTTCGCGGCGCCGCTCGACGACGATGAGGCCGAGTGGCTCGATGCGTCGTTGCGGTGACGTCCAGCTCGCAGATCTGGGCGAGCCGCAGGGGCGGGAAGCCGGCTTCGCACGTCCGGTCGTGGTCGTGACCGCGCAGTTGGTCCTTGACCAGCACCCGAGCGTCGTGCAGGTGGTACCGCTGACCTCAGCCATCCGCGGATACCGATCCGAGGTGACCATCGAGCCTGATCCAGGCAACGGACTCGAAACTGTCTCCGCGGCACAGTGCCAGCACATCCGCGCGATCGCCGTCGATCGGCTCGCGGAACCGCTCGGCAACGTTGGCCCGCAGGCGCTGACTCAGATGCGAGAGGTCCTCGCCGACCTCCTCGACCTCTGACGAACTGCTCCACAGCCGTGACTTCGTGCGGATGTCCAGCGGTGTGGGCCCGCACGCAGCTCTCAGATCGCGACGGTTGGTCGCTGGGAGGAACGGGAGCTACACCGTGACCACGTGTGTTGTGCTGCCGGTGCGCTCGAGCAGTGCGGTCATGTCGTCGGGGTCGGAGGTGACGAGGAAGGCCGCGCGGGTACGTGCGGCCGCTTCGGCGACCACGGCATCGACGGCCGAGGCGGCCGTGTTCTGACGCAAACGTGCGGCCGCCCTGGTGTGGTCCAGCGGCAGTGCCTCGTCGAGGTGGACCTGCTTGAGGGCCTGGTTCACGGGCGCGTCGTGGGCATCACCGGTGAGCGCTTCGACGGTGACCACTGATGGGACCAGCACCTGACCCGCGCCGTGGCGGCGCAGGACCTCCATGACCGCGAGCAGTTGGCGGGGCGGGACTCGGCGGGCCCAGGCGTGGAGCCCGGCACCGTCGAGCACGACGGTCACGCTCACGGCAGCGCCACGCCAGCACGCTCGGCCATCTGCGCGATCTCGTCTTCAGAGGGTCGGGCTTCGGGTTGTTCTTCATAGATCGCGTCGAGCCGCATGCCGACGATCACGGCCTGGAGTGCCTCCTCCAGCGCGTGGGTCGTGGCAACGGACACGCTGTCGATCAGGCCGCGATCGGCCAACAGCCGGAACGCCTCAGCCAGTGGCGTGGGCAGCGTCACCGACACCGGTCTGGTCGTGGCGCCCTGACGGGTCCTTGCCAGGGCCTCGGTCAGTTCGTCCAGCAACTCGGTGTTCACATCGCACCCCAGAGCATCATCGTATGATGCATACGATACCGGC
>JBDNIX010000292.1:0-5028 GCA_041688045.1 Nitriliruptoraceae bacterium | reverse complement strand
TGAACATCTCGAGCGTGCTGGGCATCATCACGGCCGGACTCCCACAGGCCGCCTACAGCGCGTCCAAAGCCGGCCTGATGGGACTGACCCGGGACCTGGCCCAGCAGTGGACGTCCCGCAAGGGCATCCGCGTCAACGCGCTGGCGCCCGGCTTCTTCGCGTCCGAGATGACCGCCGAGTATCCCGAGGAGTACGTGAAAGCCACCGCCGAGCGTGTGCTGGCGGGACGGTACGGCGATCCGCAGGAGCTCGCGGCCGCGATGCTGCTGCTGGCCAGTCCCGCCGGTGGCTACATGACCGGACAGACGATCGTCGTCGACGGCGGCGTCGCGATCACCTGAACCACAGCGGCCCGACGTCTCAGGAGAAGCGGTCGACCAGCCCCGCCAGGACGCGCAACGGCGTACGGGCCTCGTGTCCCGCCGCCTCCAGATCCTCCAGCGTCACGCGCCCGCAACGCTGCAGGTCGGCGTCGGTGTGCGCGTCCAGCTCGGCGATGACGTCGGCGTCGAACAGCACGACGTCAACCTCCTCATCGTGCTGCAGCGAGCGGCTGTTGAGGTTCGCGCTCCCGACGATCCCGACCAGTCGATCCACCGTCGTCACCTTGGCGTGCAGCATCGTCGGGGCGAAATGGTAGATCTCGATCCCCGCCTCCAGCAGCTCTTCGTACCGGCGTTCCGCGGTCAGCTTGGCGACATACTTGTCGTTGTTGGGGCCCGGGACCAGCACCTGGATCTGGACCCCACGATCAGCGGCGGACACCAAGGCGGCGAGGGTCGGATCATCCGGCGCGAAGTACGGGGTCGTGACCCGGATGCGCGTCACGGCGCGGGCGAACAGCACCTGCCGCAGCATGGCGATGTCACTGCGTCCGTGTTCGGACTCGCCGCGCACGACCATGGCGGCGGACCGTCCGTCGGACGGCTGCTGCGGGAACCGGTCCCGATCATCGAAGAGCTGATGCCCGCTGTCCAGCCAGTCGTCCAAGAACGCCGCACGCAGCCCGTCGACGACCCGTCCACGGACACGGATCTGGGTCTCACGCCATCCCGTGGCGTCGTCGGAGCGCCCGTCCCACTCCTCGGCGATGCCGATCCCGCCCGCGAACCCGATGTCCTCGTCGCAGATCAGCACCTTGCGGTGCGTCCGGTAGCCGGGGCTGTTGACGCCACCGTCGTCGACGAGCGGCCGGAACCAGTGCACCAGCACGCCAGCCTCCTCCATCTGCTCGAGCAGATCCTCCTCGACGTGGCGCGCGCCGAGGGAGTCCAGGATCACGCGGCACCGCACGCCCGCGCTCGCCCGATCGCACAGAGCGCCGGCGAAGCGACGGGCGATGTCGCCTTTCCAGTACACGAACGTCAGCAGGTCGACGGTGTTGGACGCATCCTCGATGGCTTCCAGCATCGCCGGGAAGATCTCCACGCCGTCACGCAGCACCTCGATGCTGTTGCCCTCGGTCGCAGGGATGCCGAGCGAACCCTCCAGCACCCGACGCCAGCGCTCGCCGTCCTCGGTGGTCATAGGATCGTTCCTCCGTTCCATGGCCCCGACGGTCGGCTCGCACGGTAGCTCGTTGTTGTCGATCCCCGGACTGCGCTCTGCCCGCCCCGACGACGCCATGTCCCGGCCACGTCAGCCACCCACCGCGCAATCACCGGAAGGCACGGACATGAACAGCCACGTCACCCGCGACATCGACGCCCCGGCCGGGCGCGTCTGGGAACTCATCACCGACATCGACGGCTCGGCCGACGTCCTCTCCGGTGTGCACCAGGTCGAGCGACTCGACGACGGCGACGGCTTCGGCGTCGGCACCCGCTGGCGCGAAACGCGGACCATGTTCGGCAGGGAAGCCACCGAGGAGATGGAGTGTCCGCGGTCGAACCGGAGCGTGCCTACACGACCGTCGCGCACAACGGCAGCACGCGCTACACATCGGTCCTGCACGTCGAGCCGCTCGACGACGGCCGCAGCCGCCTGACCATGTCCTTCGAAGGCACGTCCTCGACGACCGTTGGCAAACTCATGACGGCCACCGTCGGCCGGATGTTGAAGTCCACCACGCGCAAGATGCTGCAGCGCGACCTCGACGACATCGCGGCCGCTGCTGAGGCTTCATCGAGGTAGCGGCCACGAACCGGTCGCCGATCCCCACACCGTCGGCGGTCCCCCGTCAGGTCGCATCGGGGTCTACCGGTGGTGCGTCACCGCCATCGTCGGCGTCGTGCGGACGCGTGGCGCGAACTGCACCACTGCCGTCCGCATCCGTCGCGGACATGTGCTCGGCGATGAAGGCGGAGCGTTCGCGTGCGAGGTTGGCTAGCTCCTCCGCCAGCTGACGACCCTGCTCGGTCAGCTCCTCGACGCGCTGGCGGCCCTGCTCGGTGAGCTCGTCGACACGGAGGCGGCTCTGCTCGGCGAATGCCTCGGCCGTGGCACGTGACCGTGCCGAGAGGTCCTCGGCAGCGGCGACGGCGCGCTCGCGGGCGTGGGTGATCCGCTGCTCGACGTCATGATCCCCGGCCAACCGGGCCATCCGCTGCCGGGCCTGGTCGATCGCGTCCGTCATGCTGGCCTGATAGCGCTCGAGGTTCTCCCGAGCCGTTGCGCTCGGAGACGCGGGCGTGGAGTAGGGCGGCCACCAGGGTGCATCCGGGTCGGCCTGCGGGTAGGTGGCGCGCAGTTCCTCGCTACGGTCGAGCATGGTGGCCGCGATCCGTCCCGTCAGCCCCGCTGCGTCCTCGTCCGGCAGCGGGTGGAGTACGTCGATGGCCATGGTGACGACCACGCCACGTTCGGCGAACCGGACCACCGGAGAGAACCCGCGCTGGGCACCGAAGTGGGTCGCGACCAGCACGTCGACACCGGCCTCCAGTGCCAGCCGCGCAGCGCCGTGCCGGAGCGGCAGCAACGTGCCGTTGTGCGTGATCGTGGCTTCGGGAGCCAACAGGACCGTGCCACCGTCGCGCAGACGTTCGACGGCCGCGTCGTAGGCGGCCTCCCGTCCGGCGCCTTCCCCGCGAACGACGGGGATGGCGCCCGCCCCGCGGACCACGATGCCCAGCCCAGGCGCCTCGAACAACTCGATCTTGACCAGAGGCTGCACCCAGTGCCGCATGTGGCGCCACAACGTGGCAGCGACCAGGAACGCATCCACGTTCGAGGTGTGGTTGAAGACCACCAGCAGTGGCTGACCCGGAGGGGGCACGACGTCGGGCCGGCGGGCCTGGACCCGCCAACCCAGCAGACCCTGCAGGAACAGCCGCACGGCGAAGACGACCGCCCGCCACATCCCTGGGGGGCCGTCCGTCGGCCGGCGGGTGTTGCCTGCCACGTTGATCTCCGGTTCGTTGCTCGGTTCATCCACCGGGGCACCGTAGACAACCCTCGGCGGCAACGCCGAAGTGGGCGGCGGGATGGCCGTAGCCGGGCACGGGGGACGATCTCACGGACTTCTACACCCCAGCGGTCGTGGTGGTGGTGCTGCTTCAGCATTTCGCGGTGACCTGTTGGGCCTGTCGGTCATCCGCGAGCGGTCACTGGGTGTCCCCGAGCTGTACCGGTTCCTGCCGCACGCCCTCTGGCCTGGCGGGATACAGCGCACGGTTCACCGTCATCGGCACCATGCTCGCGTGGCGTCGCCTCAACAGCGCCGTCCCGTCGTCCCGCCGCGTACCGCGTACCCTCCCTATCCATGCAGACGGCACTGGGCGGCATCAATGACCTGACGGCGGTGTTCGCGGACGGCGACGCGCTGGTCCTCACGGGAGCCGGCATCTCGACCGACTCGGGGATACCGGACTACCGCGGGCCCGACGGCGTGGAACACAACGCCGCGCCGATGACCTACCAGCGCTTCACCGGTTCCGATCACGACCGCCGCCGGTACTGGGCTCGCAGCCACGTCGGCTGGGAGCGGTTCGCTGCCGCGCGGCCCAATCCGAGCCACCTCGCCGTCGCTGCTCTTGGTCACAGAGGCGCACTGACCGGGGTCGTGACCCAGAACGTCGACGGCCTGCACACGGCCGCAGGCAGTCTGGACGTCATCGACCTGCACGGCCGACTGGACCGGGTCGTCTGCCTCGCGTGCGGGGCCCGACGGTCACGGTTGGAGGTGGGGCTGCGCCTGGACGCGGTCAACCCGGGCTTCCGCGCCGAGGTGACTGCAGGGCGCAACTCGCTGCGCCCCGACGGCGATCTGGCGTTGGAGGACGACGTGACACATCGGTTCCGGCTCGTCGACTGCCGAAGCTGTGGGGGCGTGCTGAAGCCGGACGTCGTCTACTTCGGCGAACACGTGCCACGGGAGCGATTTCGGGACGCGATGGACCGGCTGGACCGCTCGCGATCGCTGGTGGTGCTGGGATCGTCGCTGATGGTCGGGTCCGGATATCGGTTCGCGACCGCGGCGGTCCGACGTGGCCTGCCGGTCGCCATCGTCACGCGCGGGATCAGCCGTGCCGACCACCTCGCGACGATACGCGTGGACGCGCCCCTGGCCGAGGTGCTCCCCCCGATCGTGGACGGCCTGGAGGCGCTCCGCCTGGCCGGCTGATCGACGACCGACTCACCCGACGGGCGATGCACCTGAGGACAGGTGGCATCGCGACTCGAACCCGTGACGTTCTGCGGTCACGGACCGCTGGTCGTCCGCGGATACGGAGAATGCCGTTCAGGAAGCCCTGGTGCGGGCCCGGCGTTCGGCGGACCGGTTCGAGCGGCGCTCCAGTCTGCGGACCTGGCTGTACCGGACCTCACGATGCCGACGGTCGACGATCCGGCCGAGCGCACCGCGGGGAGCTCATCGAGCACAGGCATACTGAGGTCCAGCACGACGACGCCGAGTTGAGCTTCGGCGGCCAAACCCACGGCATTGTCGGGACGCGCCAGGGCAGGGCCGGCCTGGGCGGTTACTCGCCGGCATCCGACTTCGACGGATGGACCGTGCCCGGATCGTGCTCCGGAGGGGCATATGCGGTGACCAGGCGGAGCGGCTCGTCACCGGTGTTGATGAAATTGTGA
>JBDNIX010000291.1:0-10367 GCA_041688045.1 Nitriliruptoraceae bacterium | reverse complement strand
GCTGGCCTCATCGCCGCGTGGAAGGGCCCCGGTGCGACCGACCCATGACGAGCCGTTGCGTATCGCCAACGTCTCCGGCTTCTACGGTGATCGCGCGTCCGCGATGCGTGAGATGGTCGCAGGCGGGCCGGTCGACGTCATCACGGGCGACTACCTCGCCGAACTGACCATGTTGATCCTGTGGCGCGGTCGTCAGAAGGATCCGGACGCCGGATACGCCAAGAGTTTTCTCCGGCAGTTCCGCGAGGTCGCAACGGCGGTCGCGCAGCGGGATATCAAAGTGGTGGTCAACGCAGGCGGACTCAACCCGGCCGGCCTGGCCGTCGCGGTGCGCAACCTCCTGACCGAACTGGGCGTACACCGCACCGTGGCCCACGTGGAAGGCGATGACCTGTTGCCGCGACTCAACGGTTCGTCGCAGACCGGACTCGATGTCCGCCACCTCGACACCAACGCCCCGTTGGCAGAGCTCGGCCGCCCGGCGATGACCGCCAACGCCTATCTCGGCGGCTGGGGCATCGCCGCCGCCCTCGGCGCCGGAGCTGACATCGTGATCACCGGACGGGTCACCGACGCGAGCCTGGTCGTGGGTCCCGCCGCCTGGCACTTCGGCTGGGACCGAACCGCGTGGGATCGCCTGGCGGGCGCCGTGGTCGCCGGACACATCATCGAATGTGGCGCACAGACCACAGGGGGCAACTACAGCTTCTTCGAGGAGATCGCCGACCTGACCCATGTTGGCTTCCCCGTGGCCGAGGTGCGGTCCGACGGCAGCAGCGTGATCACCAAACACCCGGGTTCGGGAGGAATGGTGTCGGTCGGGACGGTCACGGCGCAAGTGCTGTACGAGATCGGCGGCCCCCGGTACGCCAATCCGGACGTGACCGCCCGGTTCGACACCATCACTCTGGCTCGTGACGGGCCGGACCGAGTTCTGGTGTCCGGCGTGACGGGCGGACCGCCCCCCACGACGTCGAAGGTCAGCGTCACGACGCTCGGAGGTTTCCGCAATCGGGCCACGTTCGTCTTGACCGGCCTCGACATCGACGCCAAGGCCGCCATCGTCCGGGGGCAGCTCATCGCCGCGATCGACCTCGATGCCCTGGACCTGGTGGAGTGGGCCTTGATCCGCAGCGATCACCCCGACGCCCCGGTCAATGCCGAAGCGACGGCTTCCCTGACCGTCACGGTGCACCACCACACCCCAGACCCGATCGGGCGGCGTGGCTTTGCGGATGCCTGCGTGGAATTGGCCCTTGCCAGCTATCCGGGGTTCACACTCACGGCCCCACCGACGGATGCCGAGCCCTTCGGCCGCTACTGGCCCGGGAAGGTGGATGCCGCAGCGCTCGCCGAGGTCGCCGTCACGGACGGCGGCGACCGGTACCCCGTCGAACAAACCGGTGCACTCATCGCCGCGTCGGGTCACACGTCCACGCCACCGCCTCCCTCGGCAGCCAGGCCAACGCCCGTTGTGGCGGTACCGGGCGGGGAGGTTCGCGCACCCCTGGGGATCCTGGCGGGAGCGCGGTCCGGCGACAAGGGCGGTGACGCGAACGTCGGCGTCTGGGTCCGGGACCCGGAGCACCTGCCTTGGCTCCTGGCGACGCTCGGAACCGTCGATCAGGTGCGTGCCCTGCTCCCCGAAGCTGCCGGTCTGGACATCGAGGTGCATCCCCTGCCCAACCTGTTGGCGGTCAACCTGCTCGTCCGCGGACTGCTGGGCGACGGCGTCGCATCGTCGACCCGACCGGACCCGCAGGCCAAGGGACTCGGCGAGTACCTGCGATCGCGCTGCGTGACCATGCCCGCCGCGTGGCGCGACGCTGCCGATCGTCGAGTCGCCCGGTAGCGGCGCGTTCTACGACGTGGGGGCACGGGAAGCCGCGCGATAGCGGGCATCGTCGCCCGTGCCCGTGCGCATCACGGCCCCGTCGCTGAACAGGCGGTCCAGATCATCGCGGACGGCCTCGGACGATCTTCCGAGCGCTGCCGCCAGGGAGGTCGGTGAGGCCACCTTCTGGGCACGGAGCTCCGCTAGGAGCAGTTCCTCGTCGGCTGCGTCCGCGCCATCCCCGGCGGCCAGTCGCCACGCACCCGCTGCGGCCCGCTCGATCAACACGGCGATCGGTTCGGCGTCTTCGACACCCGGCGGCGTTCCGAGCTGACGGAACAGGGCTGCGGGATCCTCTGCCGCCACGGGGTGGAGAACGACGGCATCCATATCCCCGTGAGCGGCCGTCATGCCGAGGGAGAGGTCAAGGCCGCTGGCGGCCAGATCTCCATCGGATTCGCCGCGCTGCGCCCGGACCGCGCTCAAGAGGTCGTCGCGGCTCCTGCCCCGAAGCCGGAACAGCAGGAACGGATCGCGTTCGATCATCGCGCCAGCGCTGGCATGCACCGCAGCGATGTGTCGACAGATCGGATTGCGCTCGCGGCAGGAGCAACGCATCTGCAGATCACCGAGACGTGGGATGACCCGTAGCCCCAGCTCATCCATCAGTGCATCGAGGCCGTCCGGCAGCAGGCCGTCCAGTAGCGCAGCACTGAAGCGCACCTCGCCGGCCAGTCTGTCGACGACACTCCGCCACGCGCCCTCGTCCGGCAACGGCCACCCCAGTTCCACGCGCGCCAGGTCGCCTCGGTTCTCACGCACCCGGCCGGTGACCGCACCCGGGGACAGGTCGAGGTCTTCCACCGCGCCTCGCCGAACCAGAGCCTGGCCACGCTGGATGGCCCGGGTCGCCGATGGCCCCGCCTCCTCCAGCACAGCCGTCCATGCGGCGGTCCACCACGTCATGCTCGACCCCCGGCGATCGCGGTCAAGGTCGGACGACGGGGTGGCTCGTCCCCTGGGTCGTCGTCCTCGTCGGGGAGGTCCGTGGACGACAACTCGACGAGCTCACGGAGTTCGTCGTCGTTGAGTTCCGTGATCCACGTCTCGCCCGCGCCCACGATGGCGTCGGCCAACGATCGCTTCCGATCCAACAACTCGGCGATCCGGTCTTCGATCGTGCCTGCGGTGACGAGCGTGTGGACCGTGACCGGACGATCCTGACCGATGCGGTGCGCACGGTCGGTCGCCTGGTCCTCGACGGCCGGATTCCACCACCGGTCGAAGTGCAGGACATGCGTTGCCCGCGTGAGGTTGAGTCCCGTACCGCCGGCACGCAGCGAGACCAGCAGGATCGGAGGCGCGTCGTCGTCCTCCTGAAAGCGGTTCACCATCGTGTCACGTGCGGCCAGGGGAACACCCCCGTGCAGGAACGGCACCTCAGGAAGTCCGAGCTGCTGCTTCAGGTGATCGGCCAGGAGTAGCCCCATCTCGCGGAACTGGGTGAAGACCAGTGCCCGGTCGCCGGCGTCGACGAGTTCGCTGAGAATCTCGGTCGATCGGGCGAGTTTGCCGGAACGACCCGGCAGACGGCCGTCGTCACGGAGGAACTGGCGCGGGTGATTGCAGATCTGTTTGAGGGCCGTGAGCAGGGCCAGGACCCGGCCCCGGCGCTCGAAAGCCGTCGCGCCGAGGCTGCCGGTTGCGAAGGCGCGCTCGATCTCGGCCTGGTACAGCGAGGCTTGTTCGCGCGTCAGCGAGCAGGCCACGGTGATCTCCTGCTTCGGCGGCAGATCAACCGCGACCTCCGGATCATCCTTGCGCCGTCGCAAGACGAACGGGGCCACGAGTCGCTTGAGACGATCCGCCGCACCCGGGTCGTGCCAGCGCTCGACGGGTACGGCGAACCGCTCGTTGAACCGACGCTCCGAGCCCAGCAGGCCGGGGTTGGTGAGATCGAGAATGGCCCACAACTCGGACAATCGGTTCTCGATCGGCGTTCCGGTCATGGCGACGCGGGCGCGGCTCTGAAGGGAGCGGGCCGCCTGCGCACCCTTGGAGGACGGGTTCTTGATCTGCTGAGCCTCATCGAAGACCACAACGTCCCACGGGACGTCCTCCAGCATCCCGATGTCACGGCGCAGCAACGCGTAGCTGGTCACGGTGACCTGGCCGGGTTTGAAGGCACGTCGGGACACGGCGCGGTCCGGCCCGTGATGGCGCTGCACGGCAACGTCCGGGGCGAACCGTTGCAGTTCGCGCTCCCAGTTCCCGACGACCGATGTCGGACAGACCACCAGGTGAGGGCGATCCTGCTCCCGCGACGTCAAGAGCGCGATCGCCTCCAGGGTCTTGCCCAGGCCCATCTCGTCGGCGAGGACACCGCCCATGCCCAGTTCGGTCAGACGCTGCAGCCAGGCGACACCGCGTTGCTGATAGGGACGCAGCTCTCCATCGATACCACGGATGAGGGCATCGCCCGGCCCGTCGGAGGCGCGCAGTTGATCGATCAGGCGGCCGAGTTCCCCGTCCGCGACGGTCTCGACCCAACCGAGATCGGCAACTTCGTGCTGGCCGGACAGGGCCGCGGCCAGCGCTTCGGTGAGGTTGAGCGCGGTCGTCTCGCCGGCCAACTCAGCGATCCGATCCGCCTCATCGTGATCCACCCGCACCCAGGTCCCCCGCCAACGGACGAGCGGCTGCTTGGCGGCGACGATCTCCGCGAACTCCTCCGCGGAGAGGGTGTCGTCTCCCAGCGCGATTTCGTAGCGAAGGTCGGTGATGGACGACAGGCCCATCGGATCTGATCCGTCGGCACGTGGCGCCGTCGGGGTCGCGCGACCGATCCGGACACGCAGGCGCAGGGTCCGACCGCCGATGTCGCGCAGTTCGGGCGGCAACTCCACGCCGATACTGCCGGCCGCCAGGGCGTCCGCTCCCTCCGACAGCAGTTCGGCCACCTCGCCGCCGGTGAGGTCCAGGCCCGTCGGACGCACCTCGGACAGACTGCGGTCGATCGGCGCATACAGGCGGGCGGCACTGGCGAGGCTGCGGACGAGCACCACTTCAGCGTCGTCGATGAGGCGTCCGTCGAGCTCGATCGGGCCGCCCGAACGCTCCCAGATCTCCGAGGCGTCCAGGCGCGCATCGGGTTCGCTCGTGCTCTGGACCTGGTAGACCAGATGCCACGGCACGTCCACCGCGGCGAAGCGAGCGGTGAGGTCCTCTGTGCCATCGTCACCCACCTTCGGGGGCAGCAGGCGCAGGTTCAGCCGCACGTGCGACGTTCGCTCGGTTCCGAGCAGCGGGGCCGCCCAATCCGCCATGTCCGTGGCGATCTCATCGGCGGGCAGACGCAGGTGGGCGACCGTGGGGTCACTCCCGGTCAGGGCATCCGCCCACATCTCGCCCAGGGGTCGCCGAGGACCGCGCCGACGCGCGTCCAGCTCGGGCCGCCGGCCCTCACGTGCACATGCGTCAGCGACCGCGTCGAAGAAGGCGGCGACCAGTTCCCGAGCCGTCCACAGACTGCCGTTGTCGCGCCGAAGCGCGTGCGCCGCGATCGGAAACGCGGCCGACAGTTCGCTGAGCCGGGTGTCGTCGGCCGTGGCGACCCGCCAGGACGCGATCGCCTCGGCGGGCGCGGCGCCCGGTCGCAGCATCGGGATGATGCGCCCCGCCGAGACCATCTCCAGGGCCAGCTTCGAGGCAGCGCTCCACGCCAGAACCGACGGACTTGGGCGCGACCACCCCGGCCAGTCGGGTCCGGGTGGCAGAGCCGCCAACGTGCGAACCGCAGGCAACATCGACGTGGCCTGCGCGGGCACCACCGCGGCGTGGAGTGCGCCGTCCACCAAATCGATGGTGGGCAGGGTGGTCGCCTGACCCGCCGGCAGCTCGAGCCCCGCTGCCGCATCGACCAGATCGTCGCGGGTCGCATCCGGGCCGATCCACAATGACAACACGCCCCCGGCAGGCACGAGTGACCCGGGAACGAACGTCATTTGCGGCCGGACAGCCACGCGGTCTCCTGACACGGCGAACCCCTGAGCGTAGCCGTTCGTCGCCGGCGGCTTGTGCGGCCGGGTCCGGTCGTGGCTGACCGCGCATGTTTCGTCGGGTCGTGTCAACGTTCTCGCGGGAGGTTGACCGGAGGAATATCGTGGAGCCCACGCTCGTTCATCAACCGAGCCCACGCTCGTTCATCAACCGAGCCCACGCTCGTTCATCAACCAAGCAGGACACGACAGACTGTCTCCCCTCTCCCCCCACCGGGATCGTCCGCTCGATCGCTCCCACCCGGAGGCCGCAATGACCGACACCACAACCACCACCCGGAATCGTCCCGCTCCCGCTGACACCGAAGGCGCCCAGGTCGCCGCCGACTGGCTCGAGGGCGAATTCCCCGGTTGGGCCGTGCACGTTGACAGCACCAGCACCTGGGAGGGCGACCTCCGTCCGCTGTGGATCGCGCGGAGCCCGGGCCACCACCCGCAGGCAGAGCTGACCGCCGCCAAGCTCCACACCCGCCTGTCCGACTACCTCGACCGCGAAGCCCGTCGTCAGGCCCTGCGCAACTGAGACCGACAGGCCCCGCGCAACTGAACACGCGCCCCACGCTGCCGCGCCGTCAGGTCAGTCGCGCGATCATGACCCCGTGGGCGGCGACGGCGACGATGACGAAAAGGTGCCACAGTTCGTGGTAGCCGAACCACGTCGGTGACGGATCCGGCCGCTGAAGCGCCAGCATGATCGCCCCGGAGGTGTAGAGCACCCCACCGGCCAGCAGCAAGACAACCGTGGCCGGTCCGGCCGTCGTCCACATCCACGGCAGCAACACGATCGGTACCCATCCGAGCGTGATGTAGACCGTGTTGGAGAATCCTCGCGGTGGTGCGAAGGGCAGCCACTCCACCAGGATGCCCAGCGATGCACCGACGACTGCCACGGTGAACAGCGCGATCCGGGGCCACCCGTCGAGTCCGACGAGTGCGATCGCGATGCCGGTTCCACCGATCGCGAGGTAGATCCCCGTGTGGTCGAGCCGGAACAGCGCCTCGTAGGTGCTGGCATTCCACCGTCGCAGGTGCAGCAGCGCGCTCGCGCTGAACATCGCGGCGATTCCCACCATGAAGGCGATCATGGCCAATCGCGGCCGGCCGGGTGGCACCGACAGTGCCCACCAGGGACCCAACGGCAGACAGATCAGCCCGGCAACCAGGTGGGACGTGCCACGCAGGCGGGGGCGGGGGGCGGTCTGCGCTCGTTCGGTGTTCAGCGAGCGCTTGAGGACGGGCCGTTCGCTCATGGGGCACACGATAGCGGCCACGGCCACGGCCGCGTCCTGAGCCCGCGACGCCCTACCTTTCCGGCCTGCCATCGTCGGTCATCATTCGTCGAGGAGCCCCGGCATGTGTCCCTGGTCCCACCCCCGGAGTTCGCCGTGACGACCGACGCGCCGGGCCCGGCGGGGTCGCCGGTGGAACGGGTCGCAGAGTTCTTCATCGATCCCGACGACTCTCTGCTCGAGGAGCTTCCCGCGGCCGTTGCCGACGAGGTCCCGGGAAACGCGGCGAAGCAGGTCTCCGCGATGGCCCTGCAGAAGGCGGGCGACCTGATCGTCGACGCAAAGACGGTTCTGCCGTGGCTCCTCGGCAGCGTCGGTGCACCGGCGGCACTGACGGGACTGCTCGTGCCACTCCGCGAGTCGGGATCGATGTTGCCGCAGGCAGGTTTGGCCCCGATGGTGCGCCGCCGGTCCGTTCGCAAGTGGTTCTGGGTTGTGGGCGCGGGGATCCAGGCACTCGCCGTGACAGCGATGGCCGTTGTGGCCGTGGCCGTCGACGGAGCTCTTGCGGGTTGGAGCATCCTGGCCGCGCTCGCCGTCTTCGCGCTCGCACGGTCGCTGTCATCCCTGGCCTCCAAGGACGTACTCGGTCGGACCATCCCCAAGGGGGCGCGGGGCCGCGTGACGGGTACCGCAACCGTCGCTTCCGGAATCGTGGCAATCGCCGTCGGTGTGGCCCTACGCGTCTTCGGAGGCCAGGACGCGGGAACCAGCACGCTGGCGCTGCTCCTGGGCGTGGCCGCGCTCGCCTGGCTGGCTGCCGGAGCGGTCTATGCCCGGGTCCAGGAGGCGCGCGGAGACCGCGACGAATCCGAGGCCCGAAGCCGACCGCTGGCGGCCGCGTGGTCGCTGCTCCGGGAGGACGCTGCGTTCCGACGGTTCGTCCTGGCCCGAGCCCTGCTGCTGGTCTCCGCGCTGGCACCCCCCTTCGTCGTCACGCTCGCAGCGGATCGCGGCACGGCGGGGCTGGAGGGGCTCGGGCCCTTCGTCATCTCCAGTGGAATTGCCGCGCTCGTCGGCGGGCGCCTCTGGGGAGGGATGTCCGACCGCTCGAGTCGCCTGACGATGTCGATCGCCGCGGCAGCGGCTTCGGTCGTGGTGCTCGTCTACCTCGCCATCCTGCAGGTTGAGGGGGCGGCGGATCTGGCGCTTCTCCATCCGGTCGCCTACCTCCTCCTGGCGCTCAGCCACACCGGGGTGCGGATCGGCCGCAAGACGTACGTCGTGGATCTGGCGGAGGGGAATCAGCGCACGAACTACGTCGCCGTGTCCAACAGTGCCATGGGCGTACTGCTGCTGGTCGCGGGTGGGCTCAGCTCCGCCATCGCGCTCCTCGGGCCGGAAGCCGCGCTGCTGTTCCTGGCGATCCTCGGTCTCACGGGAGTGATCGTCTCCCGCTCACTCCCGGACGTCGGCGCCGGTCGCTGACGGCAATCGCAGTACGCTCGGGCGGTTCATCACCCTCTCCCGCTCGGATCCTGCAGTGGCCCTTCGCTCCGATCTGCGAAACATCGCGATCATCGCCCATGTCGACCATGGCAAGACGACGCTGGTTGACGCCATGCTGTGGCAGTCCGGGGCCTTCCGCGCCAATCAGGACGTCGACGAACGCGTCATGGACTCCAACGACATCGAACGCGAACGCGGCATCACGATCCTGGCGAAGAACACCGCCGTGGTCGTCCCGTCGGACACGGGCGACGTGACGGTCAACGTCGTCGACACGCCCGGCCACGCCGATTTCGGGGGCGAGGTCGAGCGCGCTCTGGCGATGGTGGATGCCGCCCTGCTGCTGGTGGACTCGTCCGAGGGTCCCCTGCCCCAGACACGGTTCGTGTTGCGCAAGGCGCTGGAGAGCAACCTGCCCGTGCTGGTGGTGGTCAACAAGATCGACCGGCCGGACGCCCGGATCGATGAGGTCGTCAACGACACCTACGACCTGCTGATCGAGCTCGGAGCCGATGACCAGCAGGTCGATCTGCCGATCCTGTACACCAATGCGCTCAGCGGTACCGCGACGCTGGACCTGGACGAACCCGGTACCGATCTGCGACCGCTGTTCGACACGATCCTCGAGCATGTGCCGGCACCGTCGTACGACCCGGACCACCCCTTTCAAGCGATGGTCACCAACCTGGATGCTTCGCCCTATCTCGGCCGGCTGGCGCTGTGCCGTATCCAGCACGGGACCGTAAAGCGCGGGCAGACCGTCGCGTGGTGCCGCGCGGACGGAACCATCGAATCCGTCAAGCTCAGCGAGCTCTACCTGACCGAGGCCCTGGACCGGGTGCCGGCCGATTCCGCCGGCCCGGGAGACCTGATGGCGGTCGCCGGTATCGCCGACGTCACGATCGGCGAGACTCTCGCCGACATCAACGACCCCCGCCCGCTGCCGGTGCTGACGGTCGACGAGCCATCCCTGGGCATGACGCTGGGTGTGAACACCTCTCCCCTGGCCGGCCGGGACGGCACCAAGCTCACGGCCCGGCAGATCGAGAACCGGCTCAAGTCCGAGCTCATCGGCAACGTCAGCCTGCGCGTCCTGCCCACCGAGCGTCCGGACACCTGGGAGGTCCAGGGCCGCGGTGAACTCCAGCTGGCCATCCTCGTTGAAAACCTGCGTCGTGAGGGTTTCGAGTTGACGGTGGGCAAGCCACAGGTGGTCACCAGGGAGATCGACGGCACGCTGCACGAGCCGTTCGAGCGCCTGTCGATCGATGTCCCGCAGGACTACGTCGGCGTCGTGACCCAGCTCCTGGGCCTGCGCAAGGGTCGCATGGAGCGGATGCTCGCATCGTCGACCGGCGGCACCGTCGGCAGCAGCTCGGGCTGGGTGCGTATGGACTACCGCGTGCCGGCCCGCGGCCTGATCGGTCTGCGTACAGAGTTCCTCACCGAGACCCGGGGCACCGGGATCCTGCACCACGTCTTCGACGGATACGAGCCCTGGACCGGCGAGTTGCGCACGCGTCCCAACGGTTCGCTGGTGGCCGACCGCATGGGCGATGCCACCCAGTTCGCCCTGCTCAACCTGCAGGAGCGCGGCCAGCTGTTCATCTCACCCGGCGTCGAGGTCTACGAGGGCATGATCGTGGGCGAAAACTCCCGGTCCGAGGACATGGACGTCAACCCGGCCAAGGAGAAGAAACTCAGCAACGTGCGTTCGGCCACCGGGGACGAACTGGT
>JBDNIX010000290.1:0-2894 GCA_041688045.1 Nitriliruptoraceae bacterium | reverse complement strand
TGGCTCATCCGGGCGAGCGCCCGCTGCCTACCGCAGTGGAGGAGTTCCGTGACGCGGCGCGGGTGACCATCGCCGTCGGGCCGGAGGGCGGGTGGACCGATGCCGAACTCGCGGACCTGGTGCAGGTCGGCGGCGTGCTGGTCGGGCTTGGACCGAATGTTCTTCGCACCGAACACGCCGCAGCCGCAGCTGTGGCGGTCGTGACGGCGAGCCTCGGGCGCTGGAGTGAGACCTCCGAGATCTGACCACGTCGCGCGGTGCATCTGACCCTCCGTAGCGCGCAGTCACGGAGTGTCGATGGTGCTCGCCACGGTCAGGACGTCTGTCCTATAGTCCGGACAGGACGCCGGCGGGGGCGCTCGGTCGCTCGTCCAACAGTGGTGCAAGACATGCGCCCACGGCTTTCGTGGGCCCGTGGCCAGGTACTCGGCTGGAGGACATGTGGTAGACGATCCGCCGGACGACGTGAGGCATGCTCGCCTGCTGGGTGAGCGGCTGCGTCACGTCCGCCAACAGCAGGAGATGTCGCTGCACGACGTCGAAGCCCGCAGCGGCGGGGAGCTCAAGGCGAGCGTCGTCGGTGCCTACGAACGTGGTGAGCGCACGATCTCGATCATCCGCCTGCACCGACTGGCCGAGTTCTTTCGTATCCCCATCGCGGAGCTGCTCCCGGCTGCCAGCGTCGATTCGTTCCAGCCGGCGGCCGCCGGCGTCGCCGGGCACGAGCGGCTGGTGATTGATTTGGTCGCCCTCGAATCTCGCAGTGCCGCAGAACCCGTTCTGACGCGATACGTCGACGCCATCACCTCGCGCCGCGGCGACTTCAACGGCCGCGTGCTGACGGTCCGTGCCGCCGATCTGGACACCCTGGCCGCCGTGATGGACACCGTTCCGCACCAGCTGCGGGAGCGGTTGCTGGCTGACGGTCTGGTGCGCGCACCGCGCTGACGAGCCCTGCCGTCGGCCGGTACGCTTGGGGATCAGCGTCACCGCCCTCAAGGAGCCGTTTCCTCTGGTGTCCAGCGCCTCGCCCTCCACGCCCGATCTCGACCTTGCCGACGACCTGGCCGATCCGGTCGATGCGTCGCCTCCGACCGGTTCCCCGCACGGGCACGCCGACAGTGCCCGGACCTCGGGCGCGGCCCCGGTGAAGTTCATGGTGCCCGGCGGGCAAGCCATGGTGTCGTTGCTCGGCACGCGTGACGAACTCCTCAGGATCGTCGAGGCGGCCTTCGACGCCGCCATCCACGTGCGGGGCAACGAAATCTCGGTCACCTCGTCCGCGCCGGCCGAGACCGATCGCGTGGTCCGCTTGTTCGGCGAATTGCTACGTCTGATCGAGCGTGGACAGCACCTGGACAAGGCCTTGGTGAAGCAGACGATCCGGATGGTCCGCGCGGACGAGGACGAGCGTCCGTCCGATGTGCTCTCCGAACCGTTGATCACCCATCGCGGTCGCACGATCCGCCCCAAGACGCTCGGTCAGAAGCGCTACCTCGATGCCATCAAGGCCAATACGGTCGTGTTCGGAATCGGCCCAGCCGGTACCGGCAAGACCTATCTGGCGATGGGGGCGGCGGTGCAGGCGTTGCGCGCCAAGCGCGTCAACCGATTGATTCTGACCCGGCCGGCGGTCGAGGCCGGCGAGCGGTTGGGCTTCCTGCCGGGAACGCTCAACGAAAAGATCGACCCGTACCTCAAGCCGTTGTGGGACGCGCTGCACGACATGCTCGACGCGGACGAACTCGTCGCCCACCTCGAACGCGGGACCATCGAGGTGGCACCGTTGGCCTACATGCGCGGTCGGACGCTCAACGACGCCTTCATCGTTCTGGACGAGGCGCAGAACACGACCGCGGAGCAGATGAAGATGTTCCTGACGCGGATCGGTTTCAACTCCAAGGCGGTCGTGACCGGCGACATCAGCCAGGTTGATCTGCCGTCGGGCCGGACGTCGGGGCTGCGGGTCGTCCGTGACATCCTGGAAGGCATCGACGGCGTGGGCTTTTCGTACCTGTCGGCCGGCGACGTGGTCCGTCACCAGATCGTCCGGCGGATCGTCGAGGCCTACGAGGCGTACGACGACCGTCTCGAGCGCGATTCGGAGGCGGCTTCGCCCGTCCCTACAGCGCGCGAGGGTTCCTGACCGTGGCCATCTTCCTTGCCGACGAGCAGGACGCGGAGGTCGATACGGACGTCCTGATCGCGTTGGCGCACCACGTCCTCGTCGAGCAACGCGTGCCGGAGGACATGGAACTGTCTCTCCTGTTGGTCGATGAAGCCACGATCGCCGAACTGAACGAAAAACACCTGCAGAAGGCTGGCCCGACCGACGTGCTGGCGTTCCCGATCGACGAACCGGGAGAATCCCCTCCGACGGGCCCCGCCATCCTCGGGGACGTCGTGCTGTGTCCACAGGTCGCCTACGATTCTGCCGCGACGTTCGCTCGCAGTCCGCAGGACGAACTTCGTCTGCTGACGGTGCACGGCATCCTGCACCTGCTCGGCATGGATCACGCGGGGCCGGCGGACGAGCGGGCGATGTTCGGGCTGACCGACCAACTGCTCGCCTCGTTCGCGGCCGCCCACCGGTGAACGATCCGTTGCTCAGCTGGGCGATCGGCGAACGAAGCGAAGGGATGCGACCACACGTGAAGGGTGAGACGACCAGGTGACCGGACTCGAGTTCGTGCTCGTTGCCTCGGGGGTCGCCCTGGTGGTGCTCGCGGGCTTTGCCGCTGCGGTCGAAACCGTTGTGACCCGTATGAACCTCGTGCGGGCACTCCGGCTGGACGAGGAGGATGCTCGCGGCGCTGCGTCGCTGTTGTGGGTGTTGGAACACCGCACAACGGTGCTGGACGCCCTGATGCTCGTGACCGTGGCCGGTCGAATGG
>JBDNIX010000289.1:0-4755 GCA_041688045.1 Nitriliruptoraceae bacterium | reverse complement strand
TGGCCGACGAGCTCCACCGATTGCGCAACGAGCGCACCGACCGTGCCCGTCTGATCGTCGAGCGGTTGCGCACGTTGGACATCGCCGTGGATTTCGATCGCGTCGTGCAGATCGCCGATGGCGCACCCATCGGCCGGCCCCACATCGCGCAGGCCGTGGTCGAAACCGGTGCGGTCGCGTCCACCCGCGAGGTCTTCGACCACTACCTCGCCGATGGTGGCCCGGCCTCTGTGCCCAAACACGCGGTCGACCCCGTCCGTGCGGTCGAGTTGCTGGTCGCCGCCGGTGGCGTCGCGGTCCTGGCCCACCCGGGGCTCTACGGGGCACGTGACGACGGCAGGGGCATCGAGGTGGCCATCATCGAACAGATGGTGGAAGCGGGACTGGCCGGGATCGAGGCCGATCACCCGGACCACACACCGGATCTCGCCCGTCACTACCGGGACGTCGCGACGGGCCTGCGTCTGGCGGTCACGGCGGGCTCCGACTACCACGGCGACCTCAAGGAGAATCGGCTCGGTTCGGCCACGACGCCCCGTGAGGTGGTCGAGCGCCTGCGGGGCTGGCGGCGCGCCTGAGGCTCCGCGGAGTTCTCAGGGTGAGCCCCGGACGGCTGTCAGCCCGGGCATTCCTGGTCGGCGTGGACGCCACCCCTGTCCGAACGTACCCTGGTCGAACGGCCACCTGGAAGGACGGGTGTTCGGGGTTCCGCCGGGGGGAGTGCATCAGCGACACTTCTCTCCCCGACGACGCTGATCGCGGCGGGTTCGTCGCGTCCGGTGAATGGCGTGAGGGCGAGGAGAGCACGTGGAGGGCCAGGTTCAGAAGGCACAGAAGATCGTCCCGGTGCCCACGCTGCATTTCAGCGAGGGGTCACTGGCCGGCCGGGTCGTGCGACTCGACCGTGACGTCGCCACCCTCGGTCGTCGGGACGACAATGCCTACGTCGTGCCGGACCCCCGGGTGTCCCGCGTCCACGCTGAGGTTCGGCGTGAGGCCTCGGCGGTGATCCTCACGGATCTGGGCTCCAGCGCCGGGACCAAGGTCAACGGTGCGACCGTCGACGGCCCCAAGGTCATCCGCCATGGCGACCGCGTGAGCTTCGGACCCGTGACCGCGGTGTTCGAGGATCCGGCTGCGGCGGCCGAGCGTGAAGACGAGACCATGGTCTTCGAGGTGCCGAAGGTCGAGACCGGCCCCCACCTGTCCCCCCGCCAACAGCAGGTGCTCGAACTCATGGCCGAGGGCATGACCAACTCGGAGATCGGTGAGCAGCTGGGCGTGACCGAGCGGACGGTGAAGGCGTACGCGCAGGAACTCTACGACAAGCTCGGGGTGCGCAACCGGGCGGGCGCGGTCGCCGCGGCCGCAAAGATGGGGTTGCTGTAGACCGCGTCAGGCGCATCGAGGTCACCGTGTCCCACCTGCTGTCGAGGTGGTCGTCATGACGGCCACGGTCTACGCCGTCGCGAACCAGAAGGGCGGGGTCGGCAAGACCACCACGACGCTGAACATCGCGGCGGCCATGACCGAACTCGGGCGTGCTGTGCTGGTGGTCGACCTCGACCCTCAGGCCTGTCTGACGTTCTCGCTCGGGTACGACCCGGACGAGGCGCTGCCGTCGCTCAACGACACCGTCGTGGGTCGGGCCCGCCTCCCGGAGACCATCATCCAGCACGGTGAATTGGACGTCGCTCCGGCCAATATCGACCTGGCGGGCGCAGAGATCACTCTTCTGTCGCGGACCGGGCGCGAGTACCTCCTGCGTGGTGAGCTGGTGGATCTCCTCGACAGCTATGACGTGGTCATGATCGACTGCGCGCCCTCGCTGGGTGTTCTGACCATCAACGGGCTCACGGCCGCCGACCAGGTGCTGATCCCGGTCCAGTGCGAGACGCTGTCGCACCGCGGGGTCGCGCAGCTGCTCGAGACCGTCAACGACGTTCGCCGGCTGACCAACCGTGGGCTCGAGGTTCGGGGTCTCATCGCCACGATGTTCGATCCACGGCCACGCCACACGCGCGAGGTGCTGCGGGACCTGCTGACCCGCTACGAGCTGCCCTTGATCGGTCCGCCGGTGCGCAAGTCCATCCGGTTCGCCGAATCGCCGACATCCGGCGCAACGCTGGTCGGGTCACACACGCGGGTCCCCGGTGCCGCCGCCTACCGGGCGATCGCGCTTGAACTGCTGGATCTGCCGCCCGATCCGGACATCCTCGCCGAAGCGGGCTGGTCCGACGAGCAACGTGCGGACATCCTGGGGCTCCCGGACCCCGACGACGGGTCTGCAGATGCCTGACCGTTCACCGGGCGCCTCGCCATTCGACCGCATCTCGCGACCCGACCCCTCACGCCCCCGCCCCCGGGTCGGGGACGGCAAGGAAGCCCTGTACTCCACCGCGCCGACCGCGGCCCCCACCTCGCAGGTGGAGATCCGCTGTCGCCGGTGCGACGTGCTCACCGGTGTGTCGCTGTTGCAGATGGCACGACTGCTGAAGCCGCCGTTCCTGTGGGACCCCGTGCGGGGCCGACTGTGGACCCGCTGCCCGGTGTGCGCCCGCCGGTCATGGCTCGTCGTGCGGACGGGCCAGGCGCTGCGGGTCCTGCTCGACCGCGCGCCCAACCGCTGACGCGACCAGCGTCAGGCGCCGCGTCTCAGGGGAGGTGCTCGACCTTCACGCGACGCGACGCCTGAGGCTGCCCGTCACCGCGCGCCTGGGGACCGCGCTTCTGCAGGTCCTCGGTCGGCTCCGGCGACGGATCGCGGTCCGTGGAGCCTGCGCGGTTCCGGCCGCCCTTGCCGCTGCTGCGGTTGTCGTTGCGACGGCTGCGTTCGCCACCGGAGCTGTTGCCGCCACGTCCGCTGTTGTCGTTCCGACCCGACGTGTCTCCGCCGCTCGACGAACGATCGCGGCCGCTGGCGCTGCCGGTGTCGGAACGCTCCTGGTCCGAGCGGTCGCGCGACCCCGACGCCTTGCCGGAGGACGATCGGGCGTTACCCCCGCGCCGGGCCCGGGTGCGTCCGGTCGAGCTGCCGGTCGAGCTGCCGGTCGAGCTGCCGGTCGAGCTGCCGGAGCCCTGGTTGCTGCTGGGCGTCGCGTCCTCGCTGCCCTGGTTGCGACCCCGGTTGCTGCTCCGCGTGGTGCTCTCCGACGTCGACGCGTTGTTCGAACGCTGCGCGTCGGCCTGTTCCGGGGAGCGGTCCTTGGTCCCGTCCCCGGCGTCGCGCGTCCGGCTACGGGTGCGAGACCGCGTGCGGACCCGGTCCGTACGGTCGTCCGGCGATGCCGACGGTGTGTCGACCGGTCCGTTGGTCGGTGCCTCCGCCTGGGGGGAGGAGGTGCGGTCCTTGCTGCGGCTGCCGGACCGGTCACGGTCCTTGCCGGGCCCTTCGCTGCTGCGGTCGTTCTTCGATCGGCCATCGGACTGTCCGCGGCCCCGACGGGGGCGTTCATCACCGCCTGACCGCTTGCCGCCCGACCGATCACCGCCTGACCGCTTGCCGCCCGACCGATCACCGCTGCCTGACCGCTTGCCGCCCGACCGATCACCGCGGTCGGACTGCTCGTTGCCGGCGCGCTTGCTGCCCGTCTGACCACCGCGTCCGTCGTTGGTCTGTTCCTTGACCAGCGCGTCCCAGGGCTTCTCGTCGGGCAGGTCGAACAGCTCGGTCAACTCCGGGGAGGTCGAGAAGACCTGCATGACGTCGCTCTCCGTGGCGCCGACCGCCTTGCGGATGACGTTGAGGCGGTCGGCCTCGTTGAACTCGGCGAATGTGATGGCCACGCCGGCCTCTCCGGCGCGAGCCGTCCGACCGATGCGGTGGAGGTACATCTTCTCGTCGTCGGGGCAGTCGTAGTTCACCACGTGGGTGACACCGGTGACGTCCAAGCCGCGGGCCGCGACCTCCGTGGCGACCAGCACGGTCGCCTTCCCGGACCGGAACCGGTCCAGGTTCTTCTCGCGCGCGGTCTGGCGCAGGTCACCGTGAATCGGCACCGCGGGTGTCCCGAGCCCCTCAAGATCCCCGACCAACCGATCGGCCATGTGCTTGGTCCGAACGAACACGTACACGCCACCGCGCTTCGGGGACTGCAGGATGCGCGCGAGAATGCGCGGCTTGTCCATCCGGTGCACCTGGAAGAAATGCTGGTCCACCAGCGGGGCGGTGTTCTTCTGTTCATGATCCGCCCGCGTGAAGGTGGGGTGGTCCATGTAGCGCCGTGCGAGCTTGACGATCGCCGTCGGCATCGTGGCCGAGAAGAGCATCGTGTGGCGATCCTCGCCCTGACACGATTCGATGAGGCGTTCGACGTCCGGCAGGAAGCCCATGTCGAGCATCTCGTCGGCCTCGTCGAGCACCAGCTCCGTGACGTGGGACAGATCGAGATTGCCACGGTTGAGGTGGTCGAGCAGCCGGCCCGGGGTCCCGACCACGACGTGGACGCCGGTGGTCAGGGCCTCGATCTGGTCTTCGTACGGAACTCCGCCGTAGACGCTGATCGAGGTGATGCCGAGGGCGCTTCCGATCTTGAGGTCCTCGTGGACCTGTTGTGCCAGTTCGCGCGTGGGAGCGATCACCAGCGCCTGGGTCACGTTCTTGGACGGGTCGATCCGCTGCAACAGGGGCAGTCCGAAAGCCAGCGTCTTGCCGGTGCCGGTTCGGGCCTGCCCGATCAGGTCATTGCCGTCCAGTGCGAGGGGGAGGGTCAACTCCTGGATGGCGAAGGGGTGGGCGATGCCTTGGCTCTCGAG
>JBDNIX010000032.1:0-2713 GCA_041688045.1 Nitriliruptoraceae bacterium | reverse complement strand
GCTTGGCGGAGGCGAAGTGGCTCCTGCGGGAGCGCGTCATCAGCGAGGTCATCCACGGCCGGTGGCGGCGGGCCCACCACGGGCGTCTGAACGCGTGCGTGCTCCCGGCGACTCAGTCGCTCCCCAACGATCAGGACAGCCGCCGTCACCAACAGCAGCCATGCGGTGGAGATCGGTTCGGCGAACAGTCGTTCCACAACCGAGTCCAACGTCAGTCCCGCCACGGCAACCGGGACGCTCGCAAGACCCAGGAGCACGACCATGCGGCGATAACCGTCACGCTCAGACGTCCGTGTGCGGGAGACGACCGCGCGCGCCATGCCGAACAGATCGTCACGATAGAAGACCAGCAGGGCGAGCAAGGTGCCCAGATGCAACGCTACATCGAAGACCAGCCCGTGGCGCTCCCATCCGGCCAGGGCCGGCACGAGCACGAGGTGCGCAGACGATGACACGGGGATGAACTCGGTCAGGCCCTGAACCACTCCCAGTACGAGCGCCTGCACCCAACCGGGTGCGTCCGCGATCACGTCAACCTCACCTCCGGCCCGCTCGACCGGCGGGAGCCGGTGACGATACCGAGCACGGGACACCTCCATGGGCAGCCGGATCCACCGCAGCCTCAGGAACGAACGCGACGATTTGCTCATCGTAGGCATCCGGGTCCGATCCCCGAGCCCGTCCCCGGCGCACACCGAGGGTGAGACGTAGCCGCGCCTACAGATCGTCGCGGTTGACAGCCCACCGGATGCGGACAGCCCGACCGCGCTGGTTACGCTCATCGCGGAGCGGGAGGCGGTGGCGTGAGCGAGGTAGACGACGACTGGTGGCGCGCCGCGGTCGTCTACCAGGTCTATCCCCGGAGCTTCGCCGACGCATCCGGCGATGGCATCGGCGATCTCCGCGGCATCCTGAGCCGTCTCGACCATCTGCAGGAACTCGGCGTCGACGCGGTCTGGCTCGGGCCGGTCTACCCCTCTCCGCAGGCGGACAACGGCTACGACGTCGCCGACTACCTCGACGTCGATCCGCTGTTCGGGACACTCAGGGACCTCGATGAGCTGATCGAGGCCCTCCATGCCCGAGGCGTCCGTTTCATCATGGACGTGGTCCTCAATCACACCTCCGACCAGCACCCCTGGTTCCTCGCATCCCGGTCCGGCAAGGATGACCCCAAGCGGGACTGGTACTGGTGGCGGGCGCCCCGTCCAGGGCACGCACCGGGAACGCCCGGTGCCGAGCCCAACAACTGGCAGGCCGCCTTCTCCGGGTCGGCGTGGCGGTTCGATGCGTCGACCGGCGAGTACTACCTGCAGGTGTTCTCCGCGGCGCAACCGGACCTCAACTGGGAGAATCCCGCGGTCCGGTCCGCCTTGCACGACGTCTTGCGGTTCTGGTTGGCCCGGGGCGTCGACGGCTTCCGTATGGACGTCATCAACTTCGTCTCAAAGGACCCGGCCCTGCCCGACGGCCCATCCGGACGCGGTAGCCGTTTCGGGGACGGCGCTCCCTACATCGACGGTCCCCGTATCCACGAGTTCCTGGCCGAACTACGACGCGAGGTCCTCGGCAACCGACGCGACGTCGTCCTCATCGGGGAGATGCCGTTGACCACCATCGAGCACGCCAGCCGGTACACGGATCCGACCAACGGTGAGGTCGACATGGTCGTGCACTTCAAACACATGGGGCTCGACCACGGTCCCGGCGGAAAGTGGGATCCCCGTCCGCTCGACGTGCGTGCGCTGAAGGCCACCTTGGCCGCCTGGCAGTCGGGACTCGCCGAGCGGGGTTGGAACTCGCTGTACCTGTCCAGTCACGACCAACCACGCCACGTATCGCGGTTCGCCCCTGCTCAGCAGGATCGAGCCGTTGCCGCCAAGGCCATCGCCACGGCCCTGCACCTGCAACGAGGCACTCCCTTCGTCTACCAGGGCGAGGAGCTCGGGCTCACCAACGCGCCGATCGACACACCGGACGACCTGCACGACATCGAGTCACGCAACCACTACCTCGAGGAAGTGGCAGTCGGCCGGGACGCAGAAGCGGTACTTGCCGGGATGAGGCCGTTGGCGCGTGACACCTCCCGGACGCCGATGCCCTGGGACGAGCGCCCCCACGGTGGGTTCACCCATGGGGTCCCGTGGGCTCCCGTCGCTTCGGACCACCTCGACGCGAATGCCGCCGACCAGCGCGCGGACCCTGATTCCGTCTTTCACCACTACCGCCGACTGATCGATCTGCGACACACCGAACCGGCCGTGGTCCACGGCGTGCTCACGCTGCTGCTGGATGCGCATCCGCAGGTCTACGCATTTACCCGGCAGCTCGGCACGACAGCGTTGCTGGTGGTCGCCAACCTTGGGGGCTCCCCGACCACGGCAGACATCGGCGGCGACGCCTGGCGCGGGGGCGAGCTCCGATTGCTGTCCGGGCGCGATGTGGCCTCCCTCCGCGAGCGGACGCGACAGGGGCTTCGTGACGGCACGGTCGAGCTGGACGGTTGGGACGCGGTCATCGTGCAACGCCACGACGACGCCTCCGGCCGTCCAGCCGTTTGAACGGGCCCGAAGTCAACGGCCCGGCCCCGTCATCCGGCCGAGCCGTTCACGGTGTGGGCACCCTCCCGGGCACTCGTCGGGCGGTGATGGAGGTTCCCACGTCTTGTGTGGGCCAGGAAGGACTTGAACCTTCGACCTCACCCTTATCAGGG
>JBDNIX010000288.1:0-6586 GCA_041688045.1 Nitriliruptoraceae bacterium | reverse complement strand
GTCCTCGCCGGCCGACGACGCTCAGGACGGTGGCCACACAGCCTCCTCGATGTCTATGCACGAAGACCAGTCGACCACATCCGAGCCGGCGGCCAGGCCAACCCCGGGTCGAACTCGGGTCACATCGCCCCGGCCAAGTCGCGGCGACGGGTGAGCAGCGCGTCACGCCGTCGTCGCGCGCCGAGGTGCAGGACGACCGCTGTCGCGATGAACACCGCCGACACGGCGCCCGCTGTCAAGCCGGGCAACACACCGCCGCGGACCCCCGCGAGGACGGTCGTCGCGATCCCGACGGCCGAGGTGGCGATCACGGAAATGCCCGTCGCAAGGACACGGTCGGCGGCATACAGCGGCTGCCGCCGCGTCAACACGTACGCGGCTACGACCATCCATGCGATGCCGAGCAAGACGATGCCGGCGAAGGCGAGGTGGGTGCGCGGTGGCAGCGAGGCCTCGGTCGCCCACAACGACCCCGTAACGGCGGTGACCACCAGGCTCGCGAGGCCCACCGTCAGATAGCGCAGCCGGTCAGACCGTGACAGTTCGCCGTCGAGATCGGCCAGCACATCGTCGGTGCTGCGGCCGGGCCCATCGTGGGCGGAGTCGTTGGGTGCGTCGTTCATTGGTCGTTCTCCTCGTCGCGGAGCGCAGTGCTGAGCTGCTGGCGTGCCCGGTGCAGGCGAGACTTCACCGTCCCGGGCGGGACGGCGAGAATCTCGGCAACGTCGGTCAGGGGGAGGTCGGCGAGGTGGAACAGCGCCACCACCTCGCGATCGCGGGGAGCCAACTCGGCGAGCGCGCTCTCGAGCTCGAGCCGGTCCAGGAGACCGTCGAAGTCGTCGATCTCGGTGCCTGGTCCGGCCTCCTCGGCCCCGGCGAGTTGGTCGGTGTCGAGCTGCCGGTAACTCTGCCGCAGCTCGTCGTAGACAACCCGCCTGGCGAGCGTGAAGAGCCAGGCGGGGAACCGGTCCGGTGCGGCGAGCTGCGGGAGCCCGCGCACGACCCGCAGCCAGACCTCCTGGGTGAGGTCGTCGCTGCGGGCCGGGTTGCGGACCATCCGACGCACGAACGACCAGAGCGGTCGGTGCCACCGCTCCACGAGTTCGCCAAACGCCGCCCGTTCGCCGAGCAGGCAGCGCACCACCACCAACTCATCCGCTGCCGCTGTCGTCACGTGACCTCCGTCGTCACACGGACAGTCGCTCACTGAGGCTCACAGGTTCACGCGGCGATCGCCTCGCTGCCGGCGGCCTGGACGCGCTCCTTCAGGAGATCGCCGTGCTCGGGCAGCGTCTGGCGGCCGGCTGACAGCAAGGCTTCCGCATGCCCCTTCAGCCCCGGAGGTAGCCCTCCAGCGCGTCCGCGTGGGAGGGGTGGCGCAGCTTGGCGAGCGCCTTGGCCTCGATCTGACGGATGCGCTCGCGGGTCAGGCCGAGTTCGGCACCGACCTGCTCGAGGGTGTGCGGCTGGGCATCGTGCAACCCGAAGCGCCGCTCGATGACGGTCCGTTCACGCGGATTGAGTTCGTCGAGCACGAGCGCCAGGTGTTGGCGCAGCATCAGGTAGGACGCGGCCTCGACAGGAATCTCCGCGTTGGCGTCCTCGATCAGCTCACCCATGGAGCCGTCGCCCTCTTCGCCCACGGGCGCATCCAGGGAGGCGGGATCGACCGACAGCCGCCGGAACTCCTCGAGGCGTTCGACGGGCAACTCGACCGCCGCCGCGACCTCGTCCATCGTCGGGTCCCGACCGAGCTTCTGGACCAGCGACCGTTCGACCCGCTTGATCTTGTTCATCGTCTCGACGAGGTGCACCGGGATACGGATGGTGCGCGACTGGTCGGCGATCGACCGGCTGATCATCTGGCGGATCCACCAGGTGGCGTAGGTGGAGAACTTGTACCCGCGGGTGTAATCGAACTTCTCGACGGCCCGCATGAGGCCGAGGTTGCCTTCCTGGATCAGATCGGGGAACAGCAGACCGCGCCCGACGTACCGCTTGGCGATCGAGACGACCAGGCGCAGGTTGGCTTCGGTCAATTCCGCCCGTGCGGTGTCCCCCGCCCGTTCGACCCGACGCAGCCGCGCCCGTTGTTGGGGCGTCAATTCGACGGGCGAATCGAGGATCGCCGAGGCGGCCGAGCCAGCATCGAACCGCTTGGCGAGGTTGACCTCCTCCTCGGCGCACAGCAGGTCGACGCGTCCGATTTCGTTGAGGTACAGCCGCACGGCGTCGCCGGCCATCGGACCGGACGACGTCTCACCTGCCGCGCGATGCCCGCGTTGCGCGTCCGCGTCGTCGACGATCGTGATCCCGGACCGGCGCAACTGCCGGGCGACGGCCTTGACGCGATCGGGTTCCGTAGCGGAACCGCCCGCGACGCCGGCGATCTCCGAGGTCGTGACAAAGCCCCGCGCCAGCCCGAGTTCGTGGAGTTCCTCGATCTCCGGACCCCGCGTCGAACGCTCGTGTTCGGCGAGGTCCACCACGTTGGTGGCGACGCCGACCGGCGCGCTACGCCCGGCCGAGCCGTCCGAGGCTTCGAGGCTGGACAACGCCTCCTCCTTGCCGCAACACCTGCCGCACGTACCGCTGCACCATCCGATGTACGGAGAGCATCGCTGCTGATGCTAACCCTGCCTGCCCTCCGGAGGGGCTGACTTGCCCCCGGGGCTACTGGCCGCGCACCCGACGCACGCCGTGTCGTACGACCCCCATCGTAGAATGCCCGACGCCACGATGGTGGGCATCTGGCCGTGTCCGAAGCCGGTCAGCCACCCGGCTCCCGAAGCGTTCTGCGACGCTGCTGCAACAACTGCAGTTCCCGTTGAATCTCGCGGACCTGATCGGCGTCCGCGACATGGTGCAGCTCGCTCAGGCGTGCACGGAGCTCACGTTCCTGCGCGGCGATCCGTTCCGCCAGCAGACCGCGCACCCGCTCTGCCGCGACCAGAGGGGCGACGTCGGCCTCGCGTCGCTTGGCCTCCGTGGCCGCCTCCGGGGCCGGCATGCCGGGGTCGTCCTCGAGCGCCAGGCGCCGCAAGATGCCCCGGGCGTCGTCGTCCGCAGCTTCGTCCAACACGGCCTCCAGAGCCACGCCGGGCCCACCGGCGTCGCGCAGGGCGACGAAGATCGTGCGCGCGACCGGGTGCTGGAAATCGGTCTCCTCAAGCTCGAACCACTCTTCGGGCAGGAGTTCCGGACGTTGGAGGGCGACCCGCAGGGCGCCGCGCTCGCGGGACGCGACCGTCCGGTCCACTCCCCCGGCGCGCCCACGTCGGTCGGGGGCCCGCGTTGTGCCAACGGCCACTCCCTGGTGGCGATCCAACTCGATGTTCATGCGACGCGCCGTCGCCGCGACCCACTCGTAGGCGACCCCGATGCGGTCCGCGACCTCCGTGCGGGCCCATTCGCGGCGCAGGTCGGGGTCGGGTTCCCGTCCGACCACCTCCAGGGCCGCGCGCAGAGCCGCGGTACGCCCCGCCTCGGAGTCGAGGTCGGCGTCCAGCAGGCGGTGGCCGATCACGAACGGCACGACCGGTGTCGCCACGTCGACCGCCTGGCGCAGACCGTCCGCGCCCACCTGACGGACCAGATCCGCCGGATCGACTCCGTCGGGCAGAACGAGCACGCGCAGGTCCAGACTGCCTCCACCGGCAGCGGACAGTTCTCGTGCCCCGTCCCACGCGCGTTCCGCGGCCTTGACCCCGGCTTCGTCGCCGTCGAAGGCCAGGACCACCTTCTGGGCGTAGCGCGAGACCATCCGCAGATGCTCGATGCCGACGGCGGTGCCACAGGTTGCCACCGCGTTGGCGAACCCTGCCTGGTGCAGGGCCATGACGTCGGTGTAGCCCTCGCAGATCAGGACCTGCTCGGCGCGCACGATGTCGGGTCGCCCCTGCGGTAGCCCGTAGAGCACGCGGGTCTTCTTGTACAGCGGCGTCTCCGGCGAGTTGAGGTACTTCGGCGGATCGAAGTCGCCGTAGTCCAGCTCGTCGAGGATGCGCCCACCGAACCCGATGACGTCCCCGCCGGGGTCGTGCACCGGAAACATCAGCCGACCCCGAAACCGGTCGCGGAGTCCCCCGCGGTCGTTACGCACCGTGACCCCCACGGCGATCAGGTCCTCGGCCTTCACGCCCTCGGCCGTGAGCGCGCGACTCATCGCCTCCCATTCATTGGGGGCGAAACCCAGTTCGAACCGCTTGGCATCCTCCGGTCCGAAGCCACGGGCCTTGAGGTAGTCCCGGGCCACCTTCCCGGTATCGGTGTAGAGCGTCCTAGCAAAGAAGTCCTGTGCCGCCTGCGTCGCGTCGACCAGTCGCGATCGTTCCCCGATCGCCTGCCGCTCACGGGAGGACAATTCTTCGTAGCGGAGCGGGAATCCGGTACGTCGGGCCAGTGCCTCCACCGCCTCCGGGAACTCCAGACCTTCGATGCGCATCAGGAAGTCGTAGATGTCCCCCGATGCGTCGCAGCCGAAGCAGTGATAGAAATTTCCGTCCGGTGTCACGGTGAACGACGGGGTCTTCTCCGTGTGGAACGGACACAGGCCCTTGAACGACCGCCCGGCACGTTTCAGGGTGGTGTAGTCACCCACGACCACGACAATGTCAGCCTGGCGACGCAGGGTTTCGATGTCGTCCTTGACGATGCGACCGGCCACTGTCACCTCCGGATGCGGCGACGGTAGTGCTCGCGTCCATGCGGCGGTGCGCGGTCTACCTCGACGTTGTGGGTTTCTCAGGCCGCACCAACCCCCGCTGGTGGGTCAGCGTGCCACGTGGGCGTCGTCCCAGTCCGGGTCGAGCTGCCGCAGGAACTCGTCGATGCGCTGCACCTCGGCGAGCTCCCCGATCTGGGCGGCAGCGTCGCGCAGACGCACCAGGCACGTCAGGAACGGGCGGTTCAAACCCTGCGACCACCGGACAAATCCCGTGCCGCCCCACCCGTGCCCCCGCAGCGCGTCCAGGCCGCGGTGGTAGCCGACGCGAGCGTAGGCGTAGGCCTCGACGGAGTCGTCGGCGAGCGTTGCCAGCGTCGCCCATCCCTCGATGAACGTGGGATCATCGGCGACCACGGCGCTGACAGCACTCTTGCGCACGTCGTGGTCGGATGCCAGAGCGGCCTGCAGGCGCGCCCGGTGGTCGTCGGACACCTCCGGAAGCACCGTGTCATGCCGGTCGGCCAGGGGCAGGTCTGCCACGTCTTACACCTCAAGGTTCGGGAATGACCCACGCTATCGGCGCAGAGCGGAGCCGGAGGCGCTGCGCTGCGACTCGGGCTCCGTGAGCCCTCGAGCCACTCCTGCATACCCTGCATGGTGCGCTTTCCCAGCAGGGCGAACGCCGGGCCGGTAACTCGGTGATCCACAGGCGGGCCCCGATCGTCGGCCGGCGGGATCGCGTGCTGCAGTAGCCTCCGCGCGCCCCCACCGGAAGAGACGCGCGCGTGACCGATCCATCGACCGAATCCACTGCCGCAGCGATCCGCTACAGCGTGGACCTCGCGGACCGGACACATCACCTTCTGCGCGTCACGCTGACGATCCCACCGGACCTCGCACCGGGTGCACGGGTCGTGCTGCCCGTCTGGACGCCGGGCAGTTACGTCGTGCGCAACTACGTCCACCACGTGCAATGGATCAAGGCGACGGATGCCCGGCTCACCGACGTCATCCTCACGCCCGACGGCACCACGGCCTGGCGGCTGCCCGCACAGGTCGACGGCCCGGTTCGCGTGACCCTGGAGCTGTACGCGAACGACCTGTCCGTCCGTACCAACCACGTCGACGACCACCATGCGCTCATCATCCCGGCGGCCACCTTCCCGTACGTCGAAGGTGGCACGGACCGACCCCACGAGGTGCACCTGCCTCCGCAGACCGACGGGCATCAGACGTGGTCGCTGCTCCCCGCCGCGCCGTCCGATCCCTCTGACGGCGGACACACCGGCGACGCTGACGGGTGCGCGACCTTCGGAGCCACGTTCGTCGCCCAGGACCGCGACCACCTGATCGACAGCGCCTTCGAGGTCGGCGACTTCCCCCAAGTCGACTATCTCGTCGCCGGGGTACGGCACGACTTCGTGTGGGCGGGCCACGGCGGCTACCCCGATCTGGACCAGATCGCCCACGACGCGGCGGCGATCGGACAAGCCTGCGTCGAGCTCTTCGACGACGGACTTCCGATCACGGCCTACACGTTGCTGTGCGTCGGGTGGGACAACGGCGGTGGTGGACTGGAACATCGGGACGGGGCGGTCCTGCAGATGCCGGTCCGTACGTTCCAGGACCGCGACCTCACGGCCCGTTTCCAGTCCCTGGTCGCCCACGAATATCTGCACCTGTGGAACGTCAAGCGATTGGTTCCGGCGGCATTGATCGCACCCGACTACGAACATCCGACCCACACGCCGTCCCTGTGGGTCGCGGAAGGCTGGACCGCCTACTACGACGAACTGCTCCCGACACGCGCCAAGGTCTGGACGGCGCGCCAGTTGCTGGACACGCTGCAGGAGACGTGGTCCCGGACCGAGGCGACCCCTGGCGTCCACCTCCAACATCTGCGCCAGGCGTCCCACGAAG
>JBDNIX010000287.1:0-2843 GCA_041688045.1 Nitriliruptoraceae bacterium | reverse complement strand
TTGCGCAGCCCCCGCAGCCCCGTCGTGGCCCCGACCGCCTCCACGCGCAGGGTGGCGTGCCCCTGCAGCAGGTCGGCCACCTGCCCCAGGTTCGGGGCGGTGGGGATCGACTGGCCGGAGAACGCAGCCTGCAGATCGCGGAACAACCAGGGCCGGCCGAGGCAGCCACGACCGACGACGACGCCCGCGCAACCGGTCTGTTCCACCATCCGTAGCGCGTCCTGCGCCTCCCAGATGTCACCGTTGCCGAGGACCGGTACCTCCACCGTTTCGACCAGTCGCGCGATCGAGCGCCAGTCCGCCGGCGGCCCGTAGCGCTGCTCCGCGGTCCGGGCGTGGAGCGCCACCGCCGCCACCCCCAGGTCCTGGGCGATGCGTGCTCCCTCGAGGTAGGTGAGATGGTCGTTGTCGATGCCGAGCCGCAGCTTCACGGTGACGGGCACGTCGCCGGCATTGCGGACCGCGGCGTCGATGATGGCGGCGTACAGATCGGTGTGCCAGGGCAGGGCAGCGCCACCACCGTGGCGGGTGACCTTGGGTGCCGGGCAGCCGAAGTTGAGGTCGATGTGGTGGACCGGCCGGGCGTCGTCGTTGACCAGCAGCTCGGTGGCTGCGGCGGCGTCCTGCGGCCGGATGGCGTACAGCTGGATGGACCGTGGATCCTCGTCGGGCCCGAACGACGCCTTCAACGCCGAGGTGCGATCGCCCTCCACCAATCCCCGTGCCCCGACCATCTCGGAGACGTACAACCCGTCGCCGTAACGGCGGCACAGGGTGCGGAACGCGACGTTGGTCACCCCCGCCATCGGCGCCAGCACGACGGGGGGCCAGACCTGCAGGTTGCCGAGGCGCAAGGGCCCCGCGACGGATGACGTCGTCGGGAGCGGCGCGGCGGGTGCGGACATGGCGGGCAACGGTATCGGCCTTCTGCGGACCGACCGGGTGGTGGGGGCGATCGGGGCGGTCGGGGAGTGAAGCCGATCGACCGTCACACGGTCAGTTCACTTCAATGGCCGCCGGTTCTCCGGCCGCTCCGTCGTCCGGCCCCGGCCACTCCCGCGTCGTTCTCTGTTGGGACCGCAGTCGCGAGCCGGTCGCGAATGCGCACTACCTTCGCCGCCTCCAGAGAGGATGACCACGATGCCGATCGAGACGTACCAGTTCGCCTTCGACCGACGCTTTGTCGTACCGCTGGTCGGCCTGGGTGTCCGTCGGGGAAACAGCCGGGTCGTGCTGACCGACACGCAGTTCGCCGTCCGGTTCGGCTGGTGGCAGCTGCGGTCGCCGATCAGCAACCTGAAGGACGTGCGGATCACCCGTGATTACCGCTGGTTCAAGGGGATCGGGGCACGCGGCTCGATGGTCGATCGGGGAGTGACGTTCGGGACCAATACGCGGGCGGGTGTCTGCGTTCGCTTCCACGAACCCGTCACGGCACTCGCCGGCGACTGGATGCTCCACCCGGCCGCCACGGTCACGGTCGAGGACCCGGAAGGGTTCGCGGAGGCCGTCAGGCGACGCATCGACGCCGTGACCGAAACCTGAGGGCGACCTCGGAGCGACGGCGGGTCCACCGCGCCGCGTCCAGGCCTGGGTACCGTCCACGCGACGTCGTCCACGATGTCGCCGACGAGCCCCCGTCAGGAGACGACGTGCCACCCACGGACGAGCTGCGCGGGTGGTCGCGGTTGATCGCCGGCGTCGCCGACCAGGTGGTGGTCGGCACCGTGCAGGACATGCACCGCGCCATCAGCGATGGGGTCTACCGGTGGATCGGGCCTCCGGGCCGCCCCGTCAAGATGGTGCAGGATGCGGTCACCGAGCGCATCTACGGAGCGGTCCGCGCGTCCTTGCGCGTCGCCGGAGAACTCGGCGTGGTCGTGGCGGACCAACTGGCTCCCGATGAGGTGCGCTCGCCCACGCCGAGGTCCGACAAGGCCCGGGCCATCGCTCACGGCGTCGTCGGCGACGATCTCATCGCACTGGCTCCGGAGCTGGATCTCGACCTCGCTGTGCGTCTCCATGGCGCCGAGGTGGTGACCGAACCATCGGTCCTGCGCGACGCCTACCCGGACGCCTCGTCCCGGGTGGTCGTGTTCGTCCACGGGTTGGTGGACACCGAAGCGGTGTGGTTCTCCCGGCCGGACGCGGGGGTCGCGCTGCCGGATGTCGTCGCCGGTCTGGGGGCGACGCCGGTGTTGGTCCGCTACGGCACGGGCCGGTCGATCGGCCGCAGCGGCGTGGAGCTCGCCGATGTGCTCGACGAACTGGTGGAGAACTGGCCGGTCCCCGTGACCGAGTTGATCCTCGTCGGCCACTCCATGGGCGGGCTGGTGATCCGCTCGGCATCCGCCCATGCGCAAGAGCACGGGCAGGACTGGGTCGCCGCATTGACCGACATCGTCTATCTGGGCACCCCGCATGTGGGTTCGTGGCTGGAGAAGGTGGCGAACAGCGGCAGTTGGGTCCTACGGCGCGTCTCCACCCGGAGCGCACCGATCGGCACCCTGCTCGACGGCCGGTCGCGAGGCATCAAGGATCTGCGCTTCGGCATGCTCACCGACGATGGGTACGGCGACGCCTCGATCGACGACCTGCTGACCGGACGCGTACCGCCGGTCCCGTGGGTGGCCGACGTCACCCACCACCTGGTCGTCGGCCGGCTTCGAACATCCGACCGCCATCCGCTGACGTTCATCTTCGGGGACGCCCTGGTACGCACCCGCTCCGCATCGGGAATCGCACGACGGGGCGCCATCACCGGGGACGCGGTCGTGAACGTGGTTCCGGTCGATGCCCGGCACACCCACCTGGTGCGGGCCCCTCAGGTCGCCGATCTGCTC
>JBDNIX010000286.1:0-3609 GCA_041688045.1 Nitriliruptoraceae bacterium | reverse complement strand
GGTCGTCGACGCTGCGCAGGTAGGCAATCGCGTCGGTGCCGTAGGCCCACGAGTCCTCGATGTTTTCGGACCGGCCCCCGTGTGACGACGAGTAGAACGTCTGGGCCAGGCCGCCGTCGTAGGTCAGGACCCGGTTCTGCGTGGCTGCGACCGCGTCGACCCAGCGATCGCCGAACTGCCCGAGCCGCTTCTCCGCACCGTTGTAGACCTGGTCCGAGGTGGTCGAGCGCACCTGGCACGAGCAGTCCGTCCGATTGCCCGGGCGGGCCAGGGCGAAGGTGCGCCCCGTGACGGCCTGCGCCTCCAGCGCGGCCGGGCCGTCAACACCCCAGGACGACGGCACCTCGCCGAGGCCGTGCAGATAGATCTCGATGGTCGGAATGTCCTGGACGGCGTTGAGCACGGCGCGAGGCGGCTGCGGGTCGGGTTGAACCTGGACCTGACGGTGCAGGTCGCGCCAGCCGTCGGTGAACCGGCGGGTGGGCTGGCCGCTGAACCCCGGTGGGGTGTGCAGGACCGTGTTGTCGGTGCGGATCCGGATCACGGGCCGGGTGGTGGTGTGCAGCGGCTCGGCGAGGCAGTCGGTGATCTCGCCCGCGGACGTGGCGGCGACGATCTCCAGCCGGTCGGCGTTGGGACAGACCCGGTAGGTCTCGCCGACGACCGTCTCGGTCACGGGGACGCACTCGGCGTGCGGCAGCCGGCCATTGACCGGAGTGCCGTCCTCGTCACCGCAGGCCTGGACCGCGACAGGGTCGTCCGTGCGGAAGGTCGTCGAGGTGGTGCGCTGTTGGCTGTTGACACGGATGCGCTGCGTCGTCGCGCGTTCGTCCGTGGAGATGTTCGTGCCGGGGTAGTAGAAGGTCAGGATGTCGTCCACAGACCTCCCGTCCCGCGCCTGCGCGTAGGCACCGTACTGGCTCATCCCGACGCCGTGCCCCCACCCGCCCCCGTGGATCTGAACATCGGGCGCCTCATCGGCCGCCTCCGCAACGCCGGGCCGGACCTCGAGCGGCTCGGTCGGCGTTGCGTCCGGATCAGGCTCTGCGTCCGGGTCGGGGCCCTCATTCGGGTCCGGCTCCTGGGCATGGACGGCGGCAGCCGGAACCAGGCCCATCGCCAGCACGACGATGCAAAGGGCGGCGGCCAGCATGTGTCGCATCGGCCACCTACACCGGATCGCCGTCATCGTGATCGTTGCCAGTCAGCAGGTCACTGCTCAGCAGGTCGCCATCGCCGGCGTCACCGCCATCCGAGGTCGCGGTGGTCTCGTCCACCGGCTCGGGTTCGGGCTCCGGCTCGGGTTCGGGCGGATAGAGGACTTCCCGCGCCATGTTCACGAAGGACGCGGTGGAGTCGCGCAGCACGACATCGTCCGGGCAGAAGTTGCCGTTGCCGCAGTCACCGCGGATTCCGGCTTCCGACAGCCCGTTGATGCCCTCGACGTGGGCACGTTGCTCACTGACGTCGGGGTAGTGGTCGAACCCACCCATCGGCGTCGGTAGCCCCATGGCGCGGAACAGCAACGTCGCCAGTTGCCCGCGGGTCATGCTCTCCGTCGGGCGGAACGTGCCGTCGTCGTAGCCGACCAACCACCCCCGTTCGGCAAGCGCATTGATTGCGGGCGCATGGACGTAGCCGGACGAGACATCGCTGAATTTCGTGCCCGGCACCGGGTCGATCTCGAAGGCGCGCATCACGAACGACGATGCCTGGGCCCGGTTCAGGCCGGTCCCGGGGCAGAAGGCGTTCAGTTCGCAGCCGTTTGTCACGCCCGCGTCGGCCAGATCGAGGATTGCCTTGCGGTGCGGCGAACTCGTCGGCACGTCGGGGAATCGCATCGACACGCCCGCGGCCTGTTCCCGGATCTGCGGGAGCAACTCCGCCACGCGCCCCGGGCACGAGGTCTGGCCGACGTCACGGTGCCCGACGATGTTCGGCCGCCAGGTTCCGCCACCCATCCGGTCGTTCCACCCCGTGGGATCGAGGCCGTGGATGGCGGACTTGATGCCGATGACCGCGGTCAGCGACTCGATCGCGGCGTCCGAGGCCTGTCGGTCCAGGAAGTTGCCCATGATCGAAACGCCGAACGATCCGGTGTTGAAGCCCCGGGCGTGGGCACCGATGACGGGGCGTTCGAAGCCACCAGCGCGGCCCTCGTAGATCCGTCCGAACCGGTCGACCACGACGTTATAGCCCAGGTCCGACCAGCCGAGGCTCTTGGTGTGGTACTGGTACATCGCGCGCATGACGCCGGGCGCTTCGGCGCGGCTGTAGCCGTTGGCCTTGGTGGTGTCGGGCGAATGCGCCGTGTGGTGCACGACGCCCATGTTCACCTCACGGGCGTACGAGGGCTTGCTGTCGCCGCGCAACGATTCGTCGGCGCCCCACTCGGCACGACTGATGATGTTCAACTCGTCGGCATGTGCCGTCGATCCCGCCCGTGTCTCGACAATGCGCTGGGTCGGGCCGCCGGAACTGCCCATCGAGTCGATCAGGTGCATTTCGAGGTCCGAGACGCTGGCGCCCTCCACCTCGATCTGCACCTGGGTGGCCTCGCCGACCCAGAGGGGCTCGGTGGGTGAGCCGTCGACCTCGTTGGAGGCTTCCTCGGTGCCGGCATCCGGCCCATCCAGCGGATCGATGAAGGCCAGGGGCATCCACGAGCTCCAGGCCTCGCCGTCATACGTGCGGGCACGCACAGCGGTGGCGCCTTCCGGCGCGGTGATGCCCATGAGGTTGAAGGTCAACGGGGTTTCGATGACTTCCGACCGGGAGACCTGCGGCGTGCTGACCCCGGCGGTCGAAAACCCCTTGGCCTGCGGCCGAGCCGCCGACGACGCCTCGGGAAGGTCGGTCAGCGTCTCCATCAGTGTCTTCGGTGTCGCGTGCACCACGACCTGGCCGAGCGGCGGCGTCACCGTCAACACCACTGCTGCCACCGTCGCCAGTGCTAGGACTCGAGCTACCCGCACGTCTGCACCCTTCCTGCATCGCTCGAGCCACCACCGAACCTGTCCGTTGGCTGCCCGTCCCTGATTGCCTGCTGTCACTGCCTGCTGTCGTCGCGACGTCGACGCGCGCCTCAGCCAACACCAGCCACAGAGACGACGTGAGTTGACCGAACGCTCGCCGGTTTCGCAACCGGTCATTCGTAGGTTTCGGCATCATGAGCCCCAGCTTGAACCCGGGACCCCAGGAGCCCTGCGGACCGCGCGCAGCGTGCACCGTGCCCCGCTCCGGCGCAACCACTTCGGTGAACGCGCGCCGTTCGTCGCAGCAAGCGCACGACCACGTCCGCTCCGCCGATGACCTCATCCAGGCGAAGCCGGCATATCCGCCCGGGCGAAACGCCCACAGCGTGACGAATCGGGGCGTTTGAGTCGCCGATGCGCAGATCGGCACCGCCACGATGAATGTCGCAGAGTGCACATGCAATTACTCACGGTAAAGACTGTCAGCGGGCGAACCGATACCTGAAGCACATCCCCTGAACGCGCACCCGGCGTTCCATTCCTCTCCTTTCGGTTCCGAAGGCGGCCCCGATGTCCACGATCCGAGCGGCTGCCACCGATCCCCTCACCGGGGGATGGTTCGCGGCGCGCCGGC
>JBDNIX010000285.1:0-10389 GCA_041688045.1 Nitriliruptoraceae bacterium | reverse complement strand
GACAACCTGCAACGCTTCATCGCCTTCAGCGTCCTGACGTCGCTGGGCTTCGACCTCCCGCGCGCCGTGTTGACCGCAGTTCTGGTACTGATCACCGGCACCCCGATCCTCCGAGCCCTCCGCCGCGCCGGACGCCGCGCATCGTTCACCGCACCGGTTACGTTCGAACCATCGACCGCACGACACGAATGACCTCGATGTTCCGACCTCAACGCCGCGACGCGGCAACGCCGCAACGCCGCGACGACCTCACGGAAACGCGCCCATGACCGACGCCACCTCCCGCCCCGACTGGACCCCTGCGGTCGGCACCTCCCGGCTGCGAAAGGAGGATGCCCGCCTGTTGACCGGCAGGTCACGCGCAGTCGGCAACCGGCTACCTCCCGGAGCACTCCACCTCGGCGTGGTGCGCTCCCCGATGGCGCATGCGACGATCGGCGCCGTCGACCTCTCCGCAGTCCTGGACCACCCCGATGTCATCGCCGCATTCACCGGCGCGGAGCTGGCACCGGAATGGGTCGCTGCACTCCCCGTCAACGGCCCGGACGACGCGCACAAGCCGCCGCAGTGGCCGATCGCCACGGAGAAGGTCCGTTACGTCGGTGAACCGGTCGCCGTGGTGGTCGCCACCTCGGCCGCTGCAGCCGTCGACGCCGCCGAGCTGGTCGACGTGGACTACGTGCCCCTCCTCCCCGTGCCCACGGTCGCCACGGCGCTGGAGAACGACAGCCTCGTCCACGACGACCTCGGTACGAATGTCTCCTACACCCATCAAGGCCAACGATCCGGCGATCTCGAGGCAGCATTCGCCGACGCGCACATCGTGCTGACCCGGCGCTACCAGCAGTCCCGGGTGATGGCGGTCGCTCTCGAACCACGGACCACCATCGCAACGTCCGGGGCCGACGGTGACCTCCGCGTGCGGACGTCCACGCAGGTCCCGCACCGGATCAAAAGCAGCATCGCCCTGATGCTGGGTCTGCCGGAAGACGGCGTCCACGTCGTCGCGGAGGACGTCGGTGGCGGGTTCGGCCCGAAGTTGGACTGCTACGCCGAAGACGTCCTGTGTGCGCAGCTCGCCCGACGACTGGCACGCCCGGTCGCGTTCACGGCCACACGGACCGAAGACCTTCAATCCACCGGGCACGGCCGGGGGCTGATCTACGACGTCACGGTCGGGGCCATGGCCAACGGAACGTTGACCGGCCTGAAGGTCGAGGTCACCGGCGACTGTGGCGCGTACCTGTCGCGTGTCGGCGCCAACGTCCAGTTGAACGGCGACCACGTGACTCCGGGGTGCTACCGCTGGCAGGCGTACAGCTTCGCCGCGACGGGGATCTTCACCACCACGGTCCCTACCGTGGCCTACCGGGGCGCCGGACGTCCGGAGGCAGCGTTCGCGATCGAGCGCGCGGTCGACGACGTGGCCGACGCACTGGGCATGGACCCGGCGGAGCTCCGCCGCCGGAACTTTCCGGCCCCTGACCAGTTCCCGTTCGCGTCGATCGGCGGCTTGACGCTGGACAGCGGCGACTACGCCCGCGGGCTGGCCACGGCCCTGCACGCCGTCGGCTACGAGGACTGGCGGTCCGTGCAGAGCGACCGGCTCGGCACGGACGACCCCCGCCGGATCGGTGTCGGCATCGCCACCTACATGGATCGCTGCGGTACCGGACCGGGCATGTCCGAGTTCGGTGCCGTGCACATCGACCCGTCGGGCGCCGTGCGCGTCACCTCGGGACTGGGGCCGACCGGTCAGGGAACCGCCACGACACTGGCGCAGATCGTCTCGGACCGACTCCACCTCGACCTCGATTCCATCGAGGTGGCGTTCGGCGACACCTCGCGGATCCTGCGCGGCCGAGGCACGTTCGGATCACGGTCGGTCTCCGTCGGCGGCGTCGCCGTCGCGTCCGCAGCCGATGACGTCGTCGCGCTGGCCAGGTCTGCCGCCGCATCACTTCTGGAGGTTCACGAGGACGATCTGGAACTGACCTCCGGGGGCTTTGCTGTCCGAGGTGCCCCTGGCACCGGGATCACCTACGCCGAGATCGCCACCGGCGTGGAGAACCAGTCGGTCGACGGTGTGGATGCTCTGCAGGCGTTTCATGATTTCGATCCCGACAGCTTCACGTTCCCGTTCGGCGCCCACATCGCGATCGTCGAGGTCGATACGGAAACCGGCAGCGTCGAACTCCTGCGCTTCGTCGGTGTCGACGACAATGGCGTCGTGATCAACCCGGCGCTGCTCGAGGGCCAGCTCCACGGCGGCGTCGCCCAGGGTGTCGCCCAGGCTCTCTACGAGGGTGTCGTGCACGACGCCGACGGCAACCTCCAAACGAGCTCGCTGATCGACTATTTCGTGCCGAGCGCTCCCGATCTCCCCCACTTCGAGATGCAGTCGATCGTCACCCCGGGAGCCAACGCCCTGGGAACCAAGGGCGTGGGCGAATCGGGGGCCATTGGAGCTCCGGCGGCCGTGGTCAACGCCATCGTCGACGCGCTCCGCCCGTTCGGAGTCACCGACATCCAGATGCCGTGTAGCCCCCAGCGTGTCTGGCAGGCGATCCAGGACGCCCGCACCGCGGCGGCCACGTCCTGATGCGCCTGCGGTTGCGGTTCTTGTCCGGTGAAGTGCGGTGACCGCGTGAAGGTCGGTTGACTTCAGCGCACGGTGTTGGGCGCACGGTGTTGGGCGCACGGCTCGCCGACCGTGACGGTTACGTGTCCGCCATTCGGCGCGGTTTCGCCCGGTCAGCGGCGCAGGGAGGGATCGGGGCGGCCGATCGCGAGGTAGATGACTGATCCGATGATCTGCGTGAAGACGATCACCAGGACCCAGACCAACCGGGTGCCGGTCCGAAACCGGTCATCCGACGGCACCCTGAGTACATCGATCAGCGTCCACAACCACACACCGAACAGCGCCAGACCGATCAGCAGAAACGGCGCAACAATCAGGGACCCTCGCATCACTCCGGCCCCTTCTGTGTTGCGCCCGACTTCGTGACAACACTCGGTGACGGCGATCCGACGAGTGCCGCGTCGATGGCTCCGATGGCCGTCAGCCCCAACCGATCGAGGCCGGCGTCCATATCGGACAGGTCCAGGCTGCGCAAAACACCGGACGGAGCACGAGCGGCCCAGTCTCGGGCAACCTCCAGCGGATGTCCAGGATCCTGCGCCCACCCGACGACGGCCAGAGGGACCGGCAGCGCGGCCAATTCCGTGTCCGTCGGAGCCGCGGCGCCGTCCAATGCGACCAGCGCAGCTTCCAGACTCGCCGGGTCATGTCCCCGGTAGTCCCGCAGCAGGGTGTCGCGCAGCCAGTCCGGAAGGTCGTGCGAAACGTCGATGCGTTCGACCACGCGATCGATCCCGACATCGCGCACTTCGGCGGCGATCACCGCGTGGGGGCCGTGGCCCGTCGTCGCCTCACCCGTCCACGCCGGGAGGCAGGCCAGGACGACCGCGCTGGCGGCCCTGCCACCCGCGGCCGCGCGCACGCCGGCGTGTGCGCCCAGCGATACCCCACCCACCACCTCGATGTCTCCGTGGGTCGCCGCAGCCACAGCTGCAAGGTCGGTCGCATGGACATCGAGGTGGTGCGAAGCCCGATGACGGGCAGGCCGGGATCCACCGTGACCGCGCAGATCGAAGGTGACCAACCGGCGGCCGGACGCCACCACGGGACCGGCAAAAGCGTCGACGATGAACCGTGCGGACGATCCCGCACCGTGAGCGACGACGGCCGCGGGTCGGTCGCTGTCGCCGACCTCGACGACATGAAGGTCGATACCGGCGTGACCTGCGACACGGCGGTGGCCGATGCTCGACGGGTCTCCGGCGCGTAGGTCCGGCACGCCTCAGCGCACCGTGTCGAGGAAGTCGTCCAGGGCTGCTCGCGTCATCTCGCCCGTGTGATGGGCAACGAGGGTTCCGTCGGTGTCGAACAGGACCGTGGTCGGCATACCCCGACCTTCGACGGCAAACGCGACCTCACCACCGAGGTTGTAGATCGTCGGGAACCGGATGTCTTGTTCGTCGACGAACTGTTCGGCATCGGCACGGGCGTCCAGGTGGTCGATGCCGAGAAACGCGATATCCGGATTGGCGACGTACGCGTCGTGCAGGAGCGGAAGTTCACGTTCGCAGGGGGCACACCAGCTCGCCAGGATGTTGACCAGCACGGGTCGTCCGTCCGCATTCTCACGGCGGATCCACGCGGCGGTCTCCTCCCATGCCCCTTCGGCCAGGACCGCATCGCGCGGAGGCACCTCAGCCGGTTCATCGACCCCCTGCACCGTGATGGTGTCGTCGGGCCCACAGCCCGCCAGCAGAAGCAGCACGAGCACAACCACAAGCCCGCGCCCCGATCCACGAAAACGAGGCACGCGGCCACGCGGGGCTCGCAAGGGGGCGGCTCCTGCGGTCACCCGGCCATCATCCTCGGCGTGCGACGTCGGCGAACACGCGGGCCGAAGCGGCGAGGAACTCGTCGGTCTCCTGCGCGGTGCCCACCGTGGCGCGGAACTGCTCGGTCATGCCATAGGGAACCAGCCCCCGCACCCCGACGCCCGCCGCGTCATACGCCGCCACGATCGGGGCGGCGTCGGTCCCGCATTCGATGGTGAGGAAGTTGCCCAGTCCCTCCGTGAAGGGGATGTCCAGGTCGCGCAGACCAGCCACCATGCGGGCGCGATTGTCGAGCGTGCCCTCGATGGTGGTCTTGAGGTGGTCGACGTCGGCCAAGCTCGCGATCGCGGCCGCTTGCGATGCCGCGGTGACGTTGAAGCGGGGGCGACGCGCATCCAACGGTCCGATGATGTCGGCGGGACCGGCGACATAGCCGACCCGCAGGCCCGCCAGGGCGTAGGCCTTGGAGAATGTCCGCAGTGTGAGCAGGCGGGGGTGGTCGATCCCGAGGTCGGCCACGGTCGCGTAGCCGCCCTGCCCGACGGCGAAGTGGTGGTAGGCCTCGTCGATAGCGATCGTGACGTGATCGGGAATGCCGACCACCAACGTCTGCAGCTGCTCGCCCGTGAGGTGCGTCCCCGTCGGATTACCGGGATTGTCGATCAGGACCACGCGCGTGTCATCGGTGATGGCGGCCAGCAGGTCGTCCACGCGGCGCGCGTAGCCGTCGGTTTCCGCGGTCGCCGGCCCGGAGTCCGCAACCTCGATGTAGGTGGCTCGGGCATTGGCCGCAGCCAGCCGGTAGACGATGAAGGAGTGCGCGAAGGCCAGCACGTCACTGCCGTCGCCGCAGAGGTGCGGAACCAGATCCATCAGCAGGGCCGCCGATCCGGTTCCCACGGCGAGCTGCTCGACTGCGAGACCCTCGTGCGCCGCGATGGCCTGTCGCAGGGCGATGCTCTGGTCGTCGGGGTAGCGGTGCGCGTCCGTCAGAGCGAGCTGGGCCGCTTCCACGGCAGCAGGCGACGGGCCGAACGGCGACTCGTTCGACGACAACCGGATCCGTGCACCGACGGGCGGGCCGACGCTGTCCGATGCGCAAGCCCCTGCACCCATCTGCAACCTCCCGGTCGAACGTCTCGCCGAATCTACAGGTAGAGACCCGTTGCCCCGTCACGACGAACTGACGCGACAGCATGGACGTCCCGCTCGCGCACGATCAGGTAGGCGTCACCCTGGACGTCGACCTCGATGGCGTCGTCGGGGAGATAGAGCACCTCGTCACCGACGTCGAGGTGGCGCACGTGAGGGCCGATCCCGATGGCCTCGCCCCACAGGCCCTTACGGTCCATGGACCGGGCCGTGGCCGGAATGAGGATGCCGCCCTTGCTGGTGCGTTCGGCATCGCCGGGCGGCGCAACGAGGACACGGTCGCCCAGCACTGCGACGCTGCGGCGGACGGCGGCCAGCTTGGCGTCGGTGCCGGTCGTGTCGGACGGGGTGGGTTCGGGAGCGCTCATGGTCCCGCAGCCTATCGGTGGCCTCTGACAGCTCGGACGCCCGCTCGGATGGCGGACTGATCTTCACTGGAGCCGGACGTAGGTGTGGCTCGCGATGCGTGGGGGCAGTGCGGCGTCGCGTACGGAACCGGCGACCTCGACCCAGCCGTCGCGGTGGTCCTTGATCTCGCCGTGGCGCCCTGGCACGAAGCCACATCCCTGAAGCAGCTGGAGCGCCTCGTCGTCGGCCTCCAGGGTCTCGGTGATCCGTACGACCATCACCGGACCCTCAGGGGCCTCGTCCAACCGGATCGCGTCGGACTGGTCGGGGCGGTTGGTGGAACCCGGGATCGGGTTGCCGTGCGGACAGGTACCCGGATCGTCGAGCAGATCGACCAACCGCTCCTCGACGTCCATCGAGATGATGCCTTCCCAACGTTCCGCTTCGTGGTGCACCTTCCACCACTCCAGCCCGATCACGTCGGTGAGCAGTCGCTCGGTGAGCCGGTGACGTCGGACCGCGGTGACCGCGAGCTCCAGACCATCGTCCGTCAGCGACAGCACCCCGCCGTCGATACGGATCGCGCCACGTGATTCGAGGTCGTGCACCACCGCCGCGGCTCCGACGACGTCGACCGGTAGCGCGGCCACGAGGTCGTCCGCCGTACAGGGATCGGAGCGCTCCCTGCGGTCGAGTAGCACCTCCAACGCCTCCGTGACGGCGTTGAGATCGGGGCGCTGACGGATGTCGGGCACGGGAGCTCCTGCTGGGTTGGCGCCAACCACGCGATGAAGGGTAGCCTAACCACTCCTTCTCCCCTGATCCGAGGCATCCGTGAGCGCCGCCCCGCACGTCGCCGGTCACCCGGCTCTTGCATGCACGGGATTGCGCAAACGGTTCGGCGACACGGTGGCCGTCGACGGCGTCGACCTCGAGGTTCCACGCGGCAGCCTGACCGCCCTGCTCGGCCCCTCGGGCTGTGGCAAGACCACGATGCTGCGGCTGATCGCAGGACTTGCGACCCCCGATGCGGGCCGGATCGACATCGATGGGTGGACCGTGACGGGCCCGTCGGTCTCGGTCCCGCCGGAGCGCCGCAACGTCGGCCTCGTCTTCCAGGACTACGCGCTGTTTCCCCATCTGAGCGTGGCCCGCAACGTGAGCTACGGGCTGCGCGGCCGGTCGCGGCGTGAGAAGGCGGACCGGGTCGCCGAGGTCCTGGACCTCGTCGGGCTGGCGTCGCTGGCCAACCGCCTGCCGACGGCAATGTCCGGGGGGCAGCAGCAGCGGGTCGCCCTGGCGCGGGCTCTGGCGCCGGCACCCGATCTCGTGCTGCTCGACGAGCCCTTTTCCAACCTGGATGCCGCGATGCGGGCCAGCGTGCGCGAAGAGGTCCGTGCGATCCTCCGCGCTGCCGACCAGACCGCCGTCTTTGTGACCCACGACCAGGAAGAGGCACTTTCGCTCACGGACCGCGTCGCCGTCATGCACGAAGGACGGCTGCACCAGCTCGCCGATCCCCAGACGCTCTACACCCAACCAGCAACGCGGTTCGTGGCGGAGTTCGTCGGCGAGGCCGACGTCCTGCCGGGCACGCGGGCTGGCCGCTACATGGTCGACACCCCGATCGGGCGCCTACCGACCGTGTCCTCGATCGACGCCACGGACCTGGCGGTCGTCATCCGCCCGGAGTCGCTGCGGTTGCGCACGGATGCCCACGGGTCAGCGACCGTGGTCGGGATCTCCTATTTCGGGCACGATCAACTCGTGCGGGTGGAGCTCGACGACGGCCGCATGTTGCGCTCACGCCGCGGGCCGCGCTTGGACATCGAACGCGGCGCCCGCGTCTCGCTGACCGTCGACGGTCCGGTCGTCGCTTTCGCCGAGGATCGGTCAGAGACTGCGTCACCGGGACTTCGATCCGTCGGCTGAGCTTCCCTCGGCAGTGGGCGGACCGGCGCTACTGCTCACGCCGTTCGCGGATCATGGCGATGGCCAGCGGCACCGAACCCAGTGCGACGAGCAGCAGTGCGGGGATCGCCGCCCGCGTGAAGAACGCCTCTTCGGTCGCTGACCACACGCGGACGGCCAAGGTGTCGAATCCGGTGGGCGACAACAGCAGGGTGGCCGGCAGTTCCTTCAACACCGTCAGGAACACCAGTGCCCCACCCGCGATGGCGCCACGCCGGGCCAGCGGCAGGGTGACCCGACGCAGGGCCGTCAGCCGTGCGGATCCCAGGGTGCGGGCTGCTGCCTCGACGTTGCCTTCGACCTGCAGCAACGACGATCGGATCGCACCGATCGCCTGGGGCAGGAACAGCACCACGTACGCGAAGATCAGCATCGCGAGGGTCTGGTACAGCGATGGGACCAGCCGGATACCGACGAACACCAGGGCCAGGGCCACGACGATGCCGGGCAGGGCGTAGCCCGTGAACGAGGCGCGCTCGGCCAGCCGAGCCCAGCGCGACGACCCTCGGGCGGACCAGATCGCCACCGGCACCGCGGCCAGCACTGCGGCGCAGGCGGCCAACGCAGCGACCAGCAGGCTGCGCCCGGCGGCTCCGAGCGCCAGATTGGGTGACTCACCGGCGCCGAGTCCACGGACCAGCCAATAGGTGATCACGGTCAGCGGAACGACCAGACCGATCAGAACGACCAACCAGCAGAGGGCCGCGGCCGGCCAGCGCCAACCTTTGAGAGGGACCTGTGTCATGGGGCGTCCGGAACCCCGGCGACCGAACTGCTGACCGCGGTCACGCGCCACGCGCGCCTCGATGACCACGAACACGACCGTGATCGCGACCAACAGCAACCCCAGGAGCGCGGCCGGCGCCCGATCGAACGCCGTGCGGTACTGCAGGTACAGGGCCCGGGTGAACGTCGAGTAGCGCAGGATCGACACGGCGCCGAAGTCGCTCAGCACGTACAGCGTGACCAGCAGCCCCCCGGCCGCTGCCGATGGGCGAAGCTGCGGCAGCGTCACCCGGAAGAACGTCGCGATCGGTCCGTGGCCAAGCGATCGGGATGCCTCCTCGATCGAGGGATCCAGACCGCGCAAACCGGACTGCACGGTGATCTGGACGTACGGGAACGTGAACAACGTCAAGGCGACGAAGGCGCCGCCGAATCCGTATGGCGATGGTGGGCGCCACCCGATCCAGCTCTCGATCAGTCCTCCGGGTGCCAACGCTCCGACGAGGGTGAAGGCACCGACGTAGGTCGGGATAACCAGCGGGAGGGCCGTGGCCACGGCCAGGAACCGGCGTGCCGGCAGATCGGTTCGCACGGTGAGCCACGCGATCGGCACCCCCAGCAGGACGCTCGCCCCCGTCACGCCGAAGGCGAGGCCGAGGGTGCGGCCTGCCAATCGCAACGTGCTGCCGTCAGTAAGGATCCCACCGATGCGCGCAGCCGGAAGCTCGGCGGCCGCGACCACGAGGTAGACCGCCGGGACCAGCATCGCCACGGCGACAGCGAGAGCGAGGACCCAGACCAGCGGATGCATGCCCGCAGCAGACCGCGGCCCCCGCGAGGCGTCCGCGGGGGCCGGGGCTGGTTCGGGGGGAGTGATGCCAGTCTGCATCGGATGGGGCTCCATGGCGGGACGATACCCGTCGCGCCGGCGGCCACCCGGCTAGCCGGCACACGCAGAGCTACTCCAGTGCACCAACCTCGTTGAGCAGTTCGAGCGTGCCCTGCAGATCCTCCAGCCGGCTGAGATCGACCTCGGGTGCGTCGAGGCTGTCGATCGCCGGCAGCTCCGGCGAGTCGATGTCGTCCACCAGCGGGAACTCCAACGCGTCGGTCTCCTGACCGAAGAAGGTCTGCACCTCTTCACCCAGCAGGTAGCGGACCAACTCCATGGCCGCGTCCTGGTTTTCGCTCGTCTCCAGAACGCCGACACCGGCGATGTTGACCAGACCCCCGATGTCGCCTGCGAGGAACTTGTTGGCCACGTTGAAGTCCGGATCCTCGGCGAGGAAGCGGTAGAGGTAGTAGTGGTTGACCAGTCCGACATCGGCCTCACCGCGCGCGACGCCTTCGACGATCCCGGTGTTGTTGCTGAAGACCAGCGGATCATTGGCGAGCATGTCCTCCAACCACTCGCGGGCCACGTCCTCACCTTCGCTGATGCGCATTGCGGTCACGAAGGCCTGGAAGGATCCGTTGGTCGGCGCCCAGCCCACGCGGCCCTGCCACTCCGGGTCCGTCAGGTCGAAGACGGAGTCCGGGACGTCGTCCTCGGTGAGCGTGTCGGTGTCGTAGGCGATGACGCGGGCCCGGCCGGTGACGCCGGTCCATGCGCCGGACGGGGACCGGAAGTTGCCATCGACCCGGTCAAGGAGGTTGTCCGGCAACGTGACGAACCGATCCTCGGCCTCCAGCGCACCGAGTGCACCGGCGTCCTGGGCGAAGTAGACGTCGGCCGGGCTCGCGTCACCTTCCTCGAGGATCGTGGCCGCGAGCTCG
>JBDNIX010000284.1:0-4224 GCA_041688045.1 Nitriliruptoraceae bacterium | reverse complement strand
CCTGACCAGGGCGGCGAAACCGTTGAGGCGACGGTTCGGTCCGGGTCACACGACGGCCAGATCCAGACGCTGCGAGATCTCGTGCAGCGCCGTGCGACCGGCCAGTGAGTTGCCGGATTCGTCCAACGGCGGTGACCACACGCTCAGTCCCATCCGGTGGGGAACGGTGCCGACGATACCGCCGGAGACGCCGCTCTTGCACGGCAGCCCGACGCTGTAGGCGAACTCTCCCGCCGCGTCGTACGTGCCGCAGGTGAACATGATCGCGGCGACCCGCTTGGCCAGCTCCGGCGACAGGATGCGCTGGCCGGAACGGGGGTCGATGCCGTTGTTGGCCAGGAACCGGATGGCACGCGCCAGCTGGCGTGTCGTCATGGTGATGGCGCACGCGTGGGTGTATGCGTCGATCACGTCGTCCACGGGATGATGCAGGTTGCCGAACGAGGCCATCAGATTGGCCATGGCCCGGTTGCGCTGCGACGAGCCCTGCTCCGACGTCAGGACGTCGTGGTCGACCCCGAGTGGTTCACCCACCAGCAGCTCCAACAGTTCAAGGGTCGACCGCCGCGAGTCCGCGCAGTGGTCGAGGAGCACGTCGTCGACGACCAATGCACCAGGGTTGATCATCGGGTTGCGCGGGATGCCGCGCTCACGTTCAAGTTGCACCAGCGAGTTGAACGGGTCACCTGACGGCTCGCGTCCGACCCGTGACCACAGTTCGTCGCTGACGTCCGACGACGCGTCGATCCGCTGCATCGCCAGGACGAGTGAGAACACCTTCGAGATGCTCTGGATCGCGAACCCCACGTCGACGTCGCCCGTGACGTGCTCGGTGCCGTCGAGGTCGATCAGGGCGATCCCGAAACGGTTCGGGTCCGCGGCGGCCAGCGCTGGGATGTAGTCGGCGACCCGGCCGTGGGCGGCGGCCGGACGGGCGATGTCGGCCACGTCGGCCAGGGTCTGGTCGATGTCGATGGGTCCGTCGAGGTGGTCGTCGATGGGGTCCTCGCCGGCAGCTGTGGTGGTTCGGTCGGGCACGGTGGACTCCTCAGTCACTCGTGGCATTCTCGCAGAATGGGGCTGTCCGAGGGCCCTGGTGTCCCGGTCGGGTGGACGCACGACCGCTAGGATCGATGATCCATAGCGAGGTGGATGTCGGGATGTCGAAGGATCCGCGGTCGCACTGGAACCGGCGCTACCGCGATCGCACGCCGCCCGGATCGCCGGCGCCCTTCCTGACGGACCACGCCGACCGGCTACCGGACGGGGGGCGGGCGCTGGACCTCGCCGGCGGTGGCGGGCGTCATGCCGTGTGGCTTGCGAGGCAGGGTTTCGAGGTGACCATGGTCGATGCTTCGGACGAGGCGTGCTCGATCACTGAGGGCCGGGTGGACGAGGCCGGCGTCACCGTCCGAACGCTGCGCGGCGTGCTCGGGGTCGATCCGCTCCCCACGGGCCCCTTCGCGGTGGTGCTGTCCCACCTGTTCCTCGACGTCGAGGTCTGGCGTGACGCCGCGGCTCGTCTGGCGCCCGGCGGCGTGCTGCTGATCGCGCAGCCGACGGTGCGCAACCTCGAGCGCCACGACCGACCGCCCCGCTCGTGGTTGCTGGACGAAGGACAGTTGGGCGCGGTCGTTGCGGGACTCGAGCACCTAGAGGTGGTGGAGCTCAGCGAGGGATGGACCGACGAGGACCGCCACGAAGCTCGGGCGGTCCTGCGTCGTCCGGTGACCGGGAGCTAGCGGCGACGGGCCTTGCCGCCGCGCGAGGCCTGGCCACCGCCCGCACCGCTGCCGGAGCCGCTCCGTGCGTTGCGCTTCGCGTTGTTGCGGGCGCCGCCCGTGGGGCCGCCACCGGAGCCGTTGCCGCGTGCCCCGTTCGAGCGACCCGAGCCGCCCCGGTTGGCTCGCGGCGTGCCACCGTTACCGTTTCCGCCGCCGTTGTGGCGACCGCCCTTGCCGCCCGTCTTCGTGACCGGCCGGGTGTCCAGTGTGATGGACGGGTCGGGGAAGGCGCCGGCCGTGAGCTGGTCCAGATTGATGTGGTGCAGACCTTCCGGCAGCTTCAGCGACCGCTGGATGTCCGCGGTCTCCTTGCCCTGCGTGGAGTCGACCAGCGAGACCACCAGGCCGAGGGCCCCGGCCCGACCGGTGCGTCCGGATCGGTGGATGTAGTCCTTGTCCGACCCGGCGAGGTCGTAGTGCACGACCACGTCGACGTCGTCGATGTGGATGCCTCGTGCCGCGACGTCCGTGGCCACCAGTGTGGAGACCTGGCCGTCGCTGAACTGGCCCAGGGCGCGTTCGCGTTGGTTCTGGCTGCGGTTGCCGTGGATCGCTGCCGTGGAGATGCCATCCGTCTTGAGCTGCTTGGCCAACCGGTCCGCGCCGTGTTTGGTGCGGGTGAACACGATGGCGGAGCCCATGCGGCGCACGATGTCGCCGGTGAGGCGTCGACGCTGGTCGCGTTCTGCCGGCCAGAAGACGTGGCGGACGTCGACGTGTGCGTCGGGGTCGTCGGCGACGGCGTGCCGTGCCGGGTCGTGCTGGTAACGGCGGATCAGGGTGTCGACGTCGCCGTCCAACGTGGCGGAGAACAGCAGGGTCTGGCGGTCGTCCGACGTCGCGTCGAGCAGTCGCTTGACCTCGGGCAGAAAGCCCATGTCGGCCATGCGGTCGGCTTCGTCCAGCACGACCAGATCGACGTCCTGCAGGTCGCAGTCACGACGCTGGACGAGGTCGGCCAGGCGGCCCGGGGTGGCCACGAGGATGTCGATGCCGCGGCGCAGTCGGTCCTGGTCGCGGCGGATGTTGGTACCGCCGTACACCGTGGCGACGCGGCGACCACGGATCTGCGCCAGTGGCTCGACCACCTCGCGGACCTGCGCTGCCAGTTCCCGGGTCGGGACCAGGACCAGGGCGCGGGGACGGCCGGGCTTCGCCCGCTCGGTCATTGCGGCCAACGGGATGGCGAAGGCCAGCGTCTTGCCCGACCCGGTCGGGGCCTTGCCACAGATGTCCCGGCCCGCGAGTGCGTCTGCCAGGGTGAGGGTCTGGACGGCGAAGGGCGCGTCCATGCCCAGGCTCGCGAGTTTGGCCGCGAGGTCGTTCGGAACGCCGAGATCGGCGAATGAGGTGGTCACGTCGTACTCCATGTGCCCGCCGTCGTGGCGGGCGTCGGTGTGGCGCAGTGCCGGGGTCGCCGGCCGCGGGCACGCGACAATCGTGCATGGCCACGAAGGGGCCAGGTCGCTGAATATCGCGTGCGGTTGAACACGCGCGCGAAAAGGTTCAGCGGGAGCTGAGCTGGATCGATCGCCGCGACCCGACAGGATCCCCAAGGTGCGAAAAAGGCCGGTGCGGCGTGCGTGTTCCGCGCCGGATCGCTCCGACGCGTTGCGCCAGCATAGCGCATGGCTCACCTCGGTGGCCGCGCATGGCACCCGCCACGACCGTTGACGTCGAAGGGGGAGCAGAGCTGCTCGCCGCGGGCCCCGAGTGACCGAAGATGCTGCTCCGTCAGCTCGGTCCCTGGGACGAGCAGCGGGCGGCCTTTGTCCTCGTAGATCGTCCGACCGAGCACCGCGCCTGGGCGGATCCGGTCGAGTGATTGACCGAACATCGGTGACCTCCCGGGCGATGTGGCACACTCGCTACATTGACATCCATCGATGTTTCTCGATGACGAGGTGGTGGTTCGCGTGGCTCGAAACGACGACGCGCCGGCACGGTGCTGTGCGCCGTTGCGGGCCCCGGACATGTCTCACGATCAGGCCACGGTGACTGCGGCGGTGTTCAAGGCGCTGTCCGATCCCCACCGGATCCGGATCATCAGCCTGCTGGCCGGTGCCGAGGGCCAGGTCTGTGTCTGTGATCTGACCGAACCCCTCGGTCTTGCCCAGGCGACGGTCAGCCATCACCTCAAGAAGCTGTTCGACGCCGGGTTGCTCCAGCGCGAGCAGCATGGGCGATGGGCCTACTACTCCCTCGACCAGCGGGCGATGGATCGGCTGGTCGAGATCGTGGTGCCCGATCTGGTGCCCGATCTGGTGCCCGATCTGGTGACTGAGGCGGCCGTCGCTGGCTGACCCGCTGCTCAGCCGTTCGCTGTCCCCGGTTCAACCTGCGGTACGGGCGGAGGGGGCACCTGCGCGGGGGCAACGAGCGTCTCACGGCCGGCGAGTTGGCCGAACAGCTTGCCGCGTTCAGCGACCAGCACCAGGCT
>JBDNIX010000283.1:0-5282 GCA_041688045.1 Nitriliruptoraceae bacterium | reverse complement strand
GTGGACTACGGCTATCCGCAAAAGGAACCTTGCTTCGTGGCCGGGGGTGCGGCAGGGTCTTGGAAGGAGCGCGTGACTGTCGCTTGATGCTGTACGTGACGGGCGAGCGGAAACAGGTTGTGTACATGCACCACATCGGGTGAGAACTCGTTGATCGCCTTCAGCGGGTTGCGCCCGTAGCCGGTCGCCACCCGCATACCCGAGCGCAGCTTGTAGAAGACCTCGCCCTCGAGCTCGTCGGTGTGGGCGGCGAACAGCGCGACCTCGTGTCCGGCGCGGCGTAGCGCCTCGACCTCGTTGAGCACGACGGTGTTCTCGCCGCTCGGCTGCGCGGACGAGTAGAAGCTGTGCACCATCGCGATACGGATCGCTGGTCCCCCTGGGAGTTGATCAACGTTGGAAGCCTAGCCCAGCTTGCCAGCGCTGATGGATGCCGTGGCCGTCGTCGCCCGGGTCGCGCGACCTTGGACGCCACTCTCGTGTGGTGCAGCGAGGGCGGTGCGCACCCGGGCATGCCTGTGTGTCGGTGGCTCAGGGTCTTGGCGCCGCGCCCGCAAGGGACGTGCGCTATCGCATTGATAGCATGCCGGACGGCGGCAGCGGTGGAGTGATGATGGGCGACCTACTGATCCGGGGGATCTCTCCCGAGACCAATGACGAACGCAAACGACGGGCTCAGGACGCCGGCGTCAGCCTCCAGACTTACGTTGCCCGGCTGCTCGAACGCTCCATCACGGGCCCATCGCTCACCGAGTGGGTCGCACGAGCCGAGGAGCTACCGCGACACCGTGGCGTCTCCGGTGCGCGGGCGGTTCACGATGCCCGCGATGAGCTCTGGTGATCTACGTCGTGGACGCCTCCGCGGTCATCGACCTGCTCGTTCGAAGTGATCCCGGGGAACGGGTTCGACGACGGCTGTCCGATGACGCCGACGCGGCGCTGGTTACCGTGGCGCAGCTCGATGCAGAGCTCTTCTCTGGGCTGGCCCGACTCCACCGCGCAGGGGAGTTGACGGTCGCCGAGGTGGTTTGCGTCGGCTGGCAAGCCTGGACGTGCGTCGCGTCCCCATCAACGGCGCGTTGTTGCAGGCAGCATGGCGAATGCGCGACAACATCGCCGCCCGGCATGCGCTGTAGGTCGCGGCTGCCCGTGGTCTTGGCTGTTCGCTGCTGACCACCGATGATCGCCTCGCCCGGGCGGTGCCCGACCTCGCGGTCCGGCTCGCCTCGCGGGTGCGGCCACCTATCGACGGACCGACCTTGTCAGGCGCAGTCGGAGGCCCTGGGCGTGTCACTCGCCGTGTGCCAGCATGAGAAGTGTCCTGGCGCGGCTGTTTCCTGGCGAACCATGGCGCCTCCATGGGCCGCTGTCAGGACCCGCCCCCTTTCCGCGGAGCGCGCAGCGGGTTGAAGCGGTCGTAGGAGCTCGTCGCGGACTCGAGCGCGGCACCGGACCGAACGGGATCGAATCCTTGCAAGACTGCACAGAACGGGTACCGTGAGACCCATGAGTAGCCACCGCCCCCCGCCCGAGACCACACCTCTGCGCGTGCCGATCGCCGCTGCGGCCGAGCGGGGAGTGTCCTGGGTGAACGATCAGGCCGCCGACCGGCGTGTCGTACTGACGAAGTATGGACGACCGGGGGCGGTGGTCGACAGCGCCGAACGGCTCGATGAGACCGCGCGGCTGGTTCGCGAGGCTCGGCGTGAGGTTGTCGAGCAGATGTGCGAGGTGGTAGCCGGACGTGCCGGTCAGACGCATACGCTCGATGTGGTCTGCGAGCGACTCGGGATCGACCTCGATCGCGTCCATGAGCGGGCCCGCCAGCTGGCTCGCTGAGTGCGGCGCGGCGAACGCTTTCCTGCCGATGCGGCAGAGCTTGGCCTCACCGATGTCTTCGTCGAACAGCTCGTCGAGCTGACCGCACCGCAACGTGAGGACGTTCTGGTCGGTTTGGTGCGACTGTGTGACGATCCCGGTGGCAAACATCCTCTGCGCACTCCGCTCGCCGGGTGGAACAGCCTCGAGGTGCTCGGAGGTCACCAGCGTGTCGTGTACCGCGCATTCGTCGTCGACGGTGTCGGGCTCATCGAAGCGCTGTGCCTGGGGCCACGGACCGACTCCGAGGTGTACGACATGGCCGTCGGGCTGCGTGATGCTGGCGTGCTCAGCGAGGCTGAGCTCACAGACCTTTGGGACGCGCTGGCGATCCTCGACGTGGTAGCCGAACAGGTCGGCCTGGACGGCTGGGACTTTCTCCCCGAACCGGCACCCGAGGGAATGCGTCGTGCAGCGGTAGCGTCCGGTCTGCTCGATGAGGAGACCGCTGAGCTGCTGAGCCGCGATGAGCTCGAAGCCGCCATGTCAGCCGGCTGGGGACCCGATGGACCTGATCCGTCGGCTGCGCTCGTAGCAGCCCTCGAGCGGGCACGGTCCCGCGCGGTGCCGCTGAGTCCCGATGAGGCAGCGACCATCCTCTCCGCTCGCACCCGTGACCGGTGCGGGGTGGTTCTTCCCCGGGCTCAACGTCCGTGTGTCCGACGCACGGGACATCCAGGCCCGCATCGCAGCGGGTGATCTCACATGACTTCCTCCCCCGCCTGAAGGCGGGGGTTTCCTGCACGGTGGTCACGCTGCTTGGCGTGACCGTGGCCGTGAGGATGGTTCGTGCTTCGCGGCCCCAGCTAACGCCAAGGCTCCACACGCTGCCGACGGCTGCCCGCCGTCGGGCCCCTGACAAGGCTGCGCCGTCGGGACGGCCCGACGCAGAATATTGATGGCCGCGTTCACATCTGCGTGGCAGACATGACGGCAGACGGTGCACACGAATTCGGCTTGGTTCTCGCGCGAGTTCGCATCCACCGTCTGACAGACGTGGCAGCTAATGCTGGTGTTGCGGGGGTTCACGGCTTCGAGTTTCCCGCCCGCACGGGCGGCCTTGTAGGCGAGCTGGGTTCTGAGCATCCCCCAGCCCTTGCCTGCGATGGCACGGTTCAGGCCACGCTTCTGGCGGACGTTCGTGCCAGGAAATTCGTTGGTGCCGCGCGCCGAGCGGGTCATCGAACGGACTTTGAGGTCTTCCACCGCGACGGTCGCATATTTTGTGGCGAGATCGTGCGAGACCTTGTGCGCCAGATCCTTGCGCCGCCTGGTCTGCCTGCGCTTGAGCTTCGCGATTTGGCGGCGGGTGCGCGCCTGGTTGGCGCTGTCGCGCTTCTGGCGTGCCTTGCGGCGCTCGAGGCGACGCAGCCGCGTTCGTTCACCATCGGTGAACAGGTCAGGCCCGAGGCCAGCGGCCTGGAGGACATCGCGTCGAACACCTCACCCTCGGAGGTGACCGCGAGCGCAACCACGCCGACATCGACACCGACGGCCGTTTCGGGATGCAGATGGATGGCTGCAACATCGGGTACGTCAAGTGCGACGGCCACGCTCCAGTCGCCCACGCGGTCGCGTTTGAGCGTGACGTTGGTGACGGCTGCGCCATCTGGAATCGTACGGTCCCAGCGGAACCGTACGACGCCGATCTTCGGCAGCTTCGCCTCGCCCCAGCGCTTCGAAGTGCGCCTGATGGTGAACTGGTTGCGGTCGGGGAACCGGTAGCTGGGCGCCCACCAGTTTCGCGCAGCACGCTTGAGCGCGCGGAAGCGAGGTTTGCCTGTCCGCCGTTCGAACATCCACGCAACCCACGCAGCATCCAGGTCTCGCAATACCTGCTGGAGCACATGGCTGGGTGCTTCCTTCAGCCACGGAGCCACAGCCTTCGCCTGCGCCAAACCTCGGCACTGTGAGGCGTACGAGGGCCACCAACCCTTCGGCATCGTGCGCCCACGGGCAGCGTCCAGCGCCCCAAGGCGCTCATCCAAAGCGGCGTTCCACACGTCACGGCACGCGCGTGCCCACAGCCCATCGAACTCCGCCAACTCGGTCTGCTCTGGCGTGAGTTTCGCAGCATGAACGTGGGCAGTACGCATGTTCTGGACCCTACATGGCGCGTGCGACATCAATCATGGCACGCTCCAAACGCACCTCACGGCGGCCTATCCCGGCCCTAAAGGACCGGGCTTGCGGCCTCTGACGAATTGGTCATCGACGTCAACTGCTGCTGCAAGGGCGCAGGCACTACCCCTGGTGAGGGCATCGGTCCCGCCCGGCCCCTCGGCGTGGCTTGCTGGCGAAGGTCGTGCCGCTGGCGACCGTGCGTAGACGCCCGTTATCCACCTTCCATCACACCCGATTGCCGAACTCATTCGCCGCCGAGTTCGGCAGCGGGTGTCCATAGAGCTGTGGGTGATGGGCGGGCCCGCTGTCGGTAGGTGGGCAGCGGTAGGCCTGGCCTGACAGGCGGTCGTCCACCGGGACGCAGCCGCGGCGCGGTCAGCAGAAGCCCGCAGCCGAGGGGTGGGCCGGCGTCGGGCGCGTCGTAGCCTGCATCGGCTGATCAGCCGTCGGCGTCAGGGTGTCGTGGGCCCTGGTTGACGGCGAAGGAAGCGGCATCGACGCTCGTGGTCCACCGCAGGTCGGCGTCGTCGCCCTGGAGCCCGAGTCGGACCATCGCGGCACCCAGATGGTGTGACCGACCAGGCCCTGGCGTACGCGGTCGTGGTCTAGCTCAGCGCTGCGGTCGAGCGGGAACAGCGGTGTAACGACGCGGAACGGTCATGTAGCGCCTCGGTCAGGACCTCGTGCAACTCGGGCTCTGCCGACGCATGTGCTCCAATCGGCACCGTAGGCCTCATTCGACGCTGCCATCCCGGAGGTCGGTGTGCGGGTCGTCGGGGTCACGCTCGTCGGCCCAGACGTGCTGTTCGAAGCGTGTGGCGGCGTCCTCGTCCATCGCGGGAAGCACCTCGGCGTACAGGTCGAGCGTGGTGGTGATGCTGGCGTGACCCAGCCTGGTCGACACGACGTGGGGGCTCACCCCGGCCTGCAGGAGCAACGTAGCGTGCGAGTGCCTGATGTCATGAAAACGTATAAGAGGTTGTCGTGAGTCGCGGACGGCCTCGCGCCAGGTGTCGGTGACCTTCTGAGGTCGGAGGTGACCGCCGTCCGGTTCGGTGAACACCAGCCCCCACGATCGGGACTCCGGCTCTGCGAGCTCGCGGCCGACAACCGCAGCCTGCGCCTGCTGGCGGTCCCGGGTCAGACGCAGCGCCCGCAACACTTCCGGGCCGACGCGCAGGCTCCGGAACCGGTTGCTCTTGGGGGTCTTCAAACGGACCACCCCCGAGACGAGCGACAACGCCCGGCGGACGTGGATGGTCGCGGTGGCCTCATCGACG
>JBDNIX010000282.1:0-4324 GCA_041688045.1 Nitriliruptoraceae bacterium | reverse complement strand
CTGCGGCGCGGGCCAGATGGGGTCGCCGATATTCACGTCGACCTTCACGATGAGCCTGGCCGTGTGCAACCTGGCTACCAGGGCGACTCGGACGCCGCTGTACTCGTCCTCCTCGCGGATCACTTGTGCGGTCGCTGCCGACGTGTCGAATTCGAGACCGTCATCCATCGCGATAACAGCGATGTCCGTGACGAGCTCACGGACGGTGTCGATGTCGCCAGCCAGATTCTGCGCGTGCACATCCAGGTCGCGGGTGGGACGGTCCGCGCGAACGCAGCCAGCAGCATCCCGCCCTTCACCACGAGTTGGTCGCAATGATCGGAGGTCGCCAGTCGAGCCAGCAGCCCTTCCAGCGCGTACAGGGTCAGCAGCTCCTGGGTATCCCGACCCTGCTGCCGAGCAAGGCGTTGGAGGGCGAAGTATCGGGACCGGCCGGTCTCCTCGGACCCGCCGGTCACAGCAGCACCCGCAGGTCCTCGCGCAGCCGCACCAGAGCCTTCGGGAACGGCGCTGCCACCTCGAGCAGCCTCGACGGCTGCGACCCGCGCTGCTTCAGCCAGACCTTGAGCGCCTCACGGCCGAGCTCGTCACCCTCGAGGTGACGCAATCGGTACGCGTCCACGATCGACCGTTCGGGCGAGTACACGCCGATCGAATAACCGGCGTGCAGTGCGATCACGTCCCGCCCGAGGTCGAAGGTCGCGGCCGCGAATCGGTGCCAACGCACCGGCGCGGACACCTTCGGTAGACGCGTCCCCCGCGGGAGAGCCACATCGATCCGCGTCGGGATCTGGTCGGTCAGATCGTGCCGAGCCAGCGCCGAGGTCAGGCACAGGGTCGAGCGGTCGTTTGCCGCGGCCACCACCACGAGGTCCAGGTCGGCAACGTCGGAGTCGACCTGGAGGTAGAGCCCGTGGCTGATGCGCTCCAGTTGGCCCTCAGCCAACATGCGGTGGAGCACCGGATCCGACATGCCGGCACGGCGGGCTTCACGCCAGCGGAACACGGCTCCGAGCCGATCGAGCGCGTCCGCTCCAGTCGGCATCAGGACTCCTCAGTGCCAGCTCCACGGTTGAAGGGCAACGTATCCACACATAGGCTGTATGGCAACGAAACACTCCAATCGGCAGAGCTCCGATCAGCAGAGCCGGGGGTCCAGAACGCGGGACGAAGGCCCCCGTCAGACCTCACCGACCGCGAACGCTTCCTCCACGGTCCCACCCCGATACCGTCCAGGGGTAAAAAGCATTCTTTCATTAGCGTATGGTAAAGGAATTCTTCCTTCATAAGGAGGGGTTGTGGCCGCCCGGATGCCTACCCCGAAGGCACGTGACACCGCCCGCATCCTCGGCGCGCAGATCGCTGCCGCACGCCGCCGACGCCGGTGGACCGCCGCACGTCTGGCCGAGCAGGTCAACGTGTCGCTGCCCACGCTCCGCAAGATCGAACGCGGTGACCCGACCGTCGCCCTCGGCACCGTCCTGGATGCCGCCGTGGCCGTGGGCGTCCCCCTGTTCAGTGGCGACGTCGACCGGCTCGCTGACCACATCGAGGACCGCGTCGCGCTGCTGCCCGACCGGGTCACACCCATCGGCGACGACGGGCTCGATGATGACTTCTGACTCCCGATCCGTCTACGTGTGGGTGTGGCTCCCGGGACGCACCGAGCCGGTACCCGCCGGCATCCTCGAGCAGCCCGCAGACACCGACGTCATCACGTTCGCGTACGGCCAGCGGTATGTGGCCCGCGACGACGCCCGCTCCCTGTGCGAGCCGGAGCTACCGCTGCGCCGCGGCCGGCAGGAACCGCCGGCAGGCATGGACGTCGCTGGCGTGATCCGGGACGCCGGCCCTGACGCATGGGGGCAGCGTGTCGTCATGCGGCGGCTCATGGGACGCCACGACGTCCGCGACCAGGATCCCGGAGATCTGCCGCTGCTGACCTACCTGCTGGCGTCCGGTTCGGACCGCCCGGGGGCCCTGGACTTCCAGGCCAGCGCCGATACGTACGTCCCCCGCATCCACCACGCGACGCTCGAACAGCTCCAGCAGGCCGCCGCAGACGTCGAAGCGGGCGCCCCGATCGACGAGGGACTGCAGGCCGCCCTCGAGGCAGGCTCGTCAGCCGGCGGTGCCCGCCCGAAGGCCACGCTGGTCGACGGCAACCGGCACCTGATCGCGAAGTTCTCCTCGATCACCGACACCTACCCGGTGATGAAGGCCGAAGCCGTCGCGATGGAGCTGGCGCGGCGGGTCGGCCTGCACGCAGCCGGCACCGAGCTCGTCCGCGTCGGCGGCCGGGATGTGCTGCTCGTCGAACGGTTCGACCGTGGACCGGGTGGGACCCGCCGCGCGTTCGTTTCCGCACTCACCATCGCGCAGGAGGCGGAGTTGAACGCCCGCTATGTCACCTACACCGAACTCGCGGACCAGCTCCGCGCCCGGGCTGCCGCCCGGGCCGACACGCTTCAGGAACTGTTCTCCCGCGTCGTGTTCAACGTGCTGGTCGGCAACACTGACGACCACGCCCGTAACCATGCGGCCTTCTGTGACGGGCACGGTGGGCTGGAGCTCACCCCCGCGTACGACATCTGTCCGCAGAGCCGGATCGGGCAGGAGGCCACCCAAGCGATGGCCTTCGGCGCGGGCGGGCAGAAGCTGTCGCAGGTGGCAGCCTGCCTCGATGCGGCCAGGTTCTACGAGCTCACCGAACGGCAGGCCCGCGGCGTCATCGACGCGCAGCTCGACATCATCCACGAAGAGTGGCACGACGCGGCCGACGTCGCGACGCTGACCGCGACCGAGCGCGACCAGATGTGGGGGCGACAGATCCTCAACCCGTTCGCAACCTACGGGTACGACGCGGGCTGACCGGGTGGCGCGGCTGTCGGTCGGAGCCGAGGATCACGCTTCGGGCGGGTTGAGGGCGGCGCGTGCCAGGGCGATGCCGTCGGGTGTGACCGTCCCTGGCCAGCCGCTGCGCCGGTCACGTGCGAACGCGCCGAGCTGGCGCAGCAGGTGAACGTCGGCGGCGATCAGACCGGTGACGGTGCGCCGGTCGATCGGCTAGCCGTCCCCGACAGCCCACCCCAGTCCCGTGAGCAGCTTGGCGACCGTGACCTCGGCGTTGTCGGTCGAGCCGGATGCCATCAGCGCGAGTAGCAGCACGCCTGCCTGCCACTCGGCATCCGCCGCGTCGCGCCCGCCGAGGGGCAGTGCGTTGGCCAAGTGCGACCACAGCCCGACCGGGTCGCCTGCCAGGCTGCGTCCACGTGCGGTCGGGACCAGCCGGCCCTTGTACTTGCGCAGCAGCTTGAGCTGCTGTGCCGTCTCCCGAAGCTGCAGGACCGGGACGGTCAGGTCCTCGCGGTTGCCCTTCCCGATCCACTCGTCACCCATGTCGAGCTCGTCGAAGATCGTCTGCACGACCGCCGGGGGCAGGTAGCCGGCGGCGGTCAGCTTCACCCCGTCACCGACCGTGTCGAGCAGCACCGTGAAGGGCCGCACCACCCGGGTCGCGGTCTCCTCCTCGACATCCACCTCTGCGGCCGCCGTCGAGGTCAGCCGCCGCAGCTGCCGCTCGGTGTCGGAGTCGCGGACACGCAGCAGCAACGCCGCCAAGGACTCGCCGACACGGCGCGGGACAGGCGCACGGGTGGTCAGGTCCAGCGCCTGGAGCCGCTCGCCGACGGTGGTCGCGTCGAACGGCACGAGGCCGAGTTCGTCCGGGGCGACCTCACGCCCCCACCACTCGCCCACCTCCGCGAGCTCCTGCCGGTGATCGGGATGCGTCGGATCGGCTGCGGCCACGAGCATCCGGTAGCCGTGGATACCGCCGCAGTCCTCCGGCGGCCCAGCGCCAGCGCCCTCCAACAAGGACGCACGGCCCGGCGGGACGTGACCATCGTGGACGTCCTCGACCTCGATGGCCAGCCACCAGTTGTCGCCGTAGTCGTACTGGTAGTGCAGCCGCTCCCCCTCCTCGGCGAGCAACTCGTCGACCCGGACATCCCAGGTCGGCAGCGACGGGTCGTCATCGAAGGCCTCGGCGAGGTCCGCCGTGCACGCGAACACGGCACCCGGCTCGTGCTCCGGCGGACCCTAGCGCGACACTGCGACCCGCCTGCCGCTCTCGTGAACAATCTCGTGAAATAGAGAAGCAGCGAAACGAGGAGAGGCCCCCGTAGGGGCCTCTCCGTGGTAGCGGGGGCAGGATTTGAACCTGTGACCTCCGGGTTATGAGCCGGGCGAGCCGGGTCCCGCTACATCCCGCGTCATCCCGGAACATCCCTCTGAGCAGGGAAAATACGGTTGGAGGTCTCGG
>JBDNIX010000031.1:0-3155 GCA_041688045.1 Nitriliruptoraceae bacterium | reverse complement strand
TACGCCAGAATGACGACCGTGTAGTTTCACCACTGTCGACTGCGAGGAACACCTTGGGCGCCATCGCCGAGCTCACGACCTAGCTCGCCTTCGACGCGGACGACCGCGCATGGATGCTCGAGGCGACGTGTCTCGACGCCGATCCTGAGGCGTTCTTTCCCGAGAAGGGCGGGTCCACCCGCCAAGCCAAGCGAATCTGTGGCGCGTGCCCGGTCCGCAATGACTGCCTCGACTATGCGCTGACCAACGAAGAGCGGTTCGGTATCTGGGGTGGCTTGTCGGAACGAGAGCGGCGTCGGGCCAAGCGTCTGACCGCCTGAACGTCTGGCTGCCGAAGCCCCGCGGAACGTGGCCGTCCGGCCCGGCGCCCGGAGGGCGATCAGAGCGGCTGTGGTAGCGTCCGGCGTCGCTTCGGTGCGGATGTCCAGCGCAGATTTCTTCGGATGCGAGGTGTGCCCGAGGAGCCGGCGCGCGACGGCGCGCCCCGGCAGTGCCAGGTCGTCGAAACCTCAGGAGCGAGGCCATCGTGCACGTCACCGCTGCGCCGCGCGTGCTCGCCGTGCTCGTGGCGCACGACGGTGCAGCGTGGCTGCCGCGCACCCTGGATGCTCTGGCTGGTCAGACGCTCGAGGACCTGCAGATCATCGCCGTCGACAACGGCAGCACGGATGGCTCTCGGGAGCTGTTGCTCGAGCGACTGGGTCACGATCGAGTACTCGTCGCCGACCGTGACCTCGGCTTCGGGGCCGCGGTGTCGATGGCCCTGGACGGCTACGCGGGTGACGCCCCGCTGCTGTGGCTGTTGCACGATGACCTGGCGCCGGCACCGGATGCGCTGGAGCGACTCACCGCCGCCCTGGAGGGTGATCCGCGACTGGCCATCGTCGGGCCCAAGCTCCGTGAGTGGGACGACCCCGAGCGGCTGCAGTCCGTCGGCTGGACCATCGACCTCACCGGACGGGCGGATTCCGGGGTTGATCCCGGCGAACTCGATCAGGGCCAGTGGGACCAACAGCGCCGCGTGCTGTACGTCTCGACGGCGGGGATGCTCGTCCGGCGGGACACCTTCGACCGTCTGGGTCGCTTCGACCGGCGCTTCCACGTCTTCCGTGACGATCTGGATCTGTCCTGGCGGGCCTGGCTGGCGGGTTATGAGGTGGAGGTCGTCCCCGCAGCTGTCGGGGAACATGTCGGTGCCGCTTCCAGCTACGTCCGACTCGGACAGACCCGATTCATCGGGCCACGGTATTTCGCGGAGCGCAACACCCTTGCCACGCTGCTGAAGAACTACACGGCGACACGGCTGCCGGCGGTCATCGCCCTGTACGTGCTGGTCGGCCTCGCGAAGGTGGTTGGCTTCCTGCTGACCCGTCGCGTCTCGGACGCGTGGCAGACCGTGCGTGCGTGGTTGTGGAATGTCGTGCATCTTCGGGAGACGGTGCGTCTGCGCGCGCAGGCCGGCAACCTGCGCCAGCGCTCCGATCGTGAGCTGCGCGAACTGTTCGGACGCATCTCGCCCCGGATACGTGCCTACGTCGAAGCCATCGCCGATTGGATCGCCGGGGGCGACCATCCGGTCGCACCGGCCGAACCCCTGACTGCGACCGACGGGGACCGCGCTGCGGAACCATCCTTGCGTCGCGTCGTCCGTCGGCTGCGCCAGCGCCCCGTCCTGGTCGCGTCGATCGCGCTGATGCTCATCCTGGGTATCGGGGCCTGGCCACTGCTGGTGGGTGGCGAACTGCGGGGTGGAGAGTTGGCGCCCTGGCCGGAGGCCGCCAGCGTGTTCTTCCGCGACTACGTCTCGGGCTGGTCCACGACGGGAGCGTTCGGCACGGCGGCCGATCCGAGCCCCGCCCAGGCCATCCTCGGTCTGGTGCAGCTCCTCGTGGGAGGAAGCAGCCTCCTGGCGCCACGCGTCCTGCTCTTCGGCAGCATTCTGGTCGCATGGATCTTTGCGCTGCGCGCCGCGCAGGTCTACTCCCGACGGCGGTTGCCGCGCGTCGTTGCCGCGTCGGCCTACGTGCTGTCGCCCCCCGCGCTGGCGGCATTGGCGACGGGGCGCGTCGGCGCACTGATCGTCCTGGCCGCGTTCCCGGGCATCGTGGCGGCGAGCATCACCCTGTCCCGCCGGCGAACCCCGCCGCCCCGCGCCTGGCGGTCCGTGTCCGCCGTGGCTCTGCTCACGGCCCTGGCTGGAGCGTTCGAACCGTCGCTGCTGATCCTCGTGACCGTCGGTGGCACCGTGGTGATCTTCGCCTCGCTCATCGGCAACCCCGGCTCCCGGTGGCAGCGCACGCTCGCGGTCCGCGTCATCGCGGCCATCTTCGGCGCGTGGGTGCTGTTGTTGCCCTGGAGCCTCCAACTGCTTGAACCCGACGGACCCTTGCGTGGCGGCACAGGCGAGGTGGTCGGTGGCCAACTGTGGCGGTGGCTGCTGCTGAGCCCGGAGCTGGCCGGTTTCCCCGGAGTCCTGGCCGGTATCGGCTTCCTGCTCGCTGGGTTGCTGGGCCTGGTGTTCGCCCTCCAGCGGGCGCCAGGCCTGATCGTGACCCTGTGGGTCGCGGCCTTGGCCGGAGCGGCGGCTGCGTGGTGGCTCGGACGTACCGGTGCGGTGATGTGGCCAGGCCTGCCCCTGATCGTGACGGCGGCCGCTTTCGCCGGGTTGTTCGCTGCCGCGTTCGCCTCCGCGGAAGCGTCGCTCTCCCGGTTCACGTTCGGATGGCGGCAGCTTGCGGCCGGAGCCACGGCGGTCGCCGTGGCCGTCAGTGTGGGGGCTGTCGCCCTGGAGTTGGTTCGCGGACCTTGGGACGCGTACGCGGTCGATGATCCGGCAGTTCCGGCGTTTCTGACCGCTGCGGCCGAGGAGGGTGAGCAATTCCGGGTACTCGTCATGGCCGACACGCCAAACGGTGTGCAGTGGGACGTCGTCGCCGGTGCGGGCCCGACCATGGCCGACTACGGGGTCCCATCGTCGGCGGTCCTCGAAGACGTCGACGAACTCATCGGCGCCATGCTCGATCGCCAGGATCCGCAGGCTCTCGCGCGTCTGGGACCGTTCGGCGTCCGCTATGTGCTGGTCCCGTCGGGCGCTACCAGTCCGGCCCTGGATCAATCCCTGCGTCGGCAGGTCGGCCTCGAGCCGCGCCCGCTGT
>JBDNIX010000281.1:0-2886 GCA_041688045.1 Nitriliruptoraceae bacterium | reverse complement strand
CTGCACCGCTCGGCGCCCGCTGCACCGCTCGGCGCCCGCTGCACCGCTCGGCGCCCGCTGCACCGCTCGGCGCCCGCTGCACGGGTTGTTGGCGACTAGGTGATCAGGCCCAGGCGCAGGGCGCGTGCTACGGCCGCGGTTCGGTCGGGGACCTCCAGCTTCGCCAGGACGTTCTGCACGTGGGTCTTGGCGGTGCGGGACGGCAGCCCGAGGTCGCGGCTGATCTGGTCGTTCGTGAGCCCGTCCGCGACCAACCGCAGGACGTCACGCTCTTGCTCGGTCACCGCCGCCGCTCCCGTCCGGGTCGGCTCGGATGACCAGGAACTGGCCAACTGCATGGCGATCGAGGGTGCGATGACCCGCTCGCCGGCGGCCGTTTGCTCGACCGCGTCGCGGAGCTCTTGGGCGGTCGCGCTGGTCAACAGGAAGCTGTCCACGCCGGCGATCACGGCCTCCCGCAGCTCGATGACGCTGGCGCTGTTGGCGACGACGAGCACCGAGAGTTCCGGCCGTCGCGTGGTGGCCTGCGCGACGGCCTGGAAGGCGGCAGGCTGGTCGTCGCGGACCCCGACGACCAGCAGGTTCGCGCCCGTGTCGAGTAGGGCGCCGGCCAGCTCGGCGAGCGGTACCTCGCCGACAACGGTGAACGGCTGCAGCAGTGCCGCGAACCCGGCGCGGAGCAGCGGTCGATCGTCGGCGATGAGGATCTTGAACGCCGCGCTGTCCGACAACCGATCAGCCGCGCTGTCCGGCGACCGATCAGCCGCATCCGACGCAGCGTCGTCCGGCCTCACCATGGTCAGGGCGATTCGATCGCCAGGACGCGAACGTCGATCTCGGTGCCATTCGGTGTGGCGAAGGACACCGTGTCATCAACCTTCGCGCCGAGCACCGCCTTGCCCATCGGAGATTCGGCGGACAGGATCTCGAGGTCGTCGTGCTGATCCTCGCGACTGCCGACCAGATAGGTCTCTTTGTCGCCCTCGACGTCCAGGACGACCTTCAGACCGGGACGGACGGCGTCATGGTCCTGCGGCTCGCCGATGCGGGCATCGCGGAGCAGCGTTTCGAGCTGCCGGATGCGCGACTCCATCTTGCCCTGTTCGTCCTTGGCAGCGTGGTACTCGGCGTTTTCGCGCAGATCGCCATGGGAACGGGCCTCCTCGATGTCCGCGGACATCTTGTCGCGGCCCTCGGTCTTCAGCGTCTCGAGTTCGTCGCGCAGCCGTTCGTAGGCCTCCTTGCTCAGCCAGGTCTCGGCCATGACGGATCCCTTCGGTCGATCGATGCGGTGAGGCGGCCGGTGACGGGGGCCTCACGGGAAACGCCCGGACGTATGGCGCCCGGGCGTGCGATGGGGAAAGACTACCACCCCGCTCGCCTCCTGCGCAGGTCGATGCTGACCGATCGTCCGAGACCCACCACGAGACGGGACCACCCCGGAGTACCATCGACGCATGGGTATCACCGACGTCGCGTACCGGCTGTACGAGCGTCAGCTCATCAAGGAGCTGGCCGGCGGCCCGATGCCGTGTCACGTTGGGGTGATCCTGGACGGCAATCGGCGCTACGCGGCTGAGCGAGGGCTGCACACGCCGGCCGATGGGCATGCCGCCGGGGCCCGGCGGATCGATCCGTTCCTGGACTGGTGTCTGGATCTGAAGATTCCGTACGTCACGCTGTGGTTGCTGTCGACGGACAATCTCGGACGCGATGACGTCGAGGTGTCGGCCTTGATGGAGATCATCGAGGACACCGTCCGGCGCATGGGGTGCACCAAGGGAGCGGCGGACCGTGGGCTGCGCGTCACCGCCGTCGGTGCCCTGGACCTGTTGCCCGAGTCCACGCGCCACGCACTGAAGGGGGCGGAAGAAGCCACCGCCGATCATGATCGGCTGCGCGTGCAGGTCGCCGTGGGCTACGGCGGCCGTCAGGAAATCACCGATGCTCTGCGCAGTCTGCTGGCGGAACGGGCGGCGCGGGGTATGTCGCTGGAGGACCTGGCCGCCACCCTGGTGCCTGAGGACATCGGCGACCACCTCTACACCACCGGGCTGCCCGATCCGGACCTGATCATCCGCACCTCGGGCGAGGTGCGGCTGGGAGGCTTCCTGCTGTGGCAATCCGCGCACAGCGAGTTCTATTTCTGCGACGCCTACTGGCCGGATTTCCGGCTGGTCGACTTCCTTCGCGCCCTGCGTGACTATCAGCGCCGAACACGACGGTTCGGTCGCTGAGGCGTGTCGAGGGTGCTCGGTTCCGCCGCGTCGTCGGAGTACCGTCGCCGTCGTCCGATCGACCGTCCACCCGTCGAACCGAGGCCACGCCACTCGTGCCGACCCCGCCGCCACGTCCGTTCCGACAACCGCGACCGACGCCATGGTCGCCGCCTCGGAGCCGTGCCCGGGAGCCGTATGCAGTTGTCCGTCGCTCGGAGCCGACCCGCCACCTCGCCCCTCACGCCGCCCTTCCGGGGCGGCGTTCGTCGTTCCCGGACAGGGGTGCCGTCCACGACCCCCCTTCACGTTTCCGGGTGGGAGCCATCGATGCCGAAGCTGACCGCGACTGACACGCCGACGACACCGCATGCCACGACCAGCGGTGTGCCGGAGACCTTCGTCCTGGACACCTGCGTCCTGCTCGCCGACCCCCATGCCCTGACGCGGTTCGACGAGCATGACGTCGTGCTGCCGTTGGTGGTGGTCGAGGAACTCGACCGCAAGAAGACGGCCATGGACGACGTGGGCCGCAACGCTCGACTGGCACTGCGGATGATCGAGGACTTGCGCGTCGCATCCGGAGGGGGCCTGCGCGAGGCCCTTCCGCTGCCGACCGGCGGGACGATCCGCATCGAATCCAATCATGTCGACGTTCCGCTCCCGCCGT
>JBDNIX010000280.1:0-7278 GCA_041688045.1 Nitriliruptoraceae bacterium | reverse complement strand
CGGCACCGCCAACCCGACGGTGCGGCTGTGACCGCTCGCGAGTCGTGACGCCGAAGGATCGGCGATGTACGCCAGTTCCTCGGCAGCGGCCAGGACGCGTTGGCGGGTGGACGGCGCCACGTTGGGTAGCCCCCGTAGCGCACGCGACACCGTGGCGACCGACACGTTGGCGCGATCCGCCACGTCCTCGATCGTCGCACTCAAACCGTCACCGCCATCGACTCCCTCGCAGGAACGGACCGACACACAGATCGGCCCCGGCGGCCGCCGCCGTGCCGACGGTGGTCCGCCACGTGTTCTCCCAGCCGTACCGAAACCGCTGAAACCGCTTCCATCACCGCACGGGCAGGCGGGCAGCGATAGGTTTCCCCGCGGCGATCGGGTGACCGGCAGTGTCCCCGTCCAACGGGAGCCCCATGCCCAACTGCATGCCCAGCTGGTGGACCGGCGCGGTCGGCTACGAGATCTACGTCAGATCCTTTGCGGACTCCACGGGCAACGGGATCGGTGACCTGCCCGGCATTCGTGGCAGGCTGGATCACCTGGCAGCTCTCGGTGTCGAGGTGATCTGGCTCACGCCGTTCTACCCCTCCCCGCAGGCGGACCACGGCTACGACGTGGCGGACTACCTCGATGTGGACGCGACCTTCGGCACGCTCGATGACCTCATGGGCCTGATCGATGCTGCGCATGACCTCGGGCTGCGGGTGGTCATCGACCTGGTGCCCAACCACACGTCCGACCAACACCCGTGGTTCGTCGACGCCCGGTCCGGACCGGATGCGCGACACCGCGCCTTCTACGTCTGGAAGGACCCCGCCCCCGACGGAGGACCGCCCAACAACTGGGTGAGCCACTTCGGAGGTCCCGCCTGGAGCCTGGACGCCGCCAGCGGGCAGTACTTCATGCATCTGTTCCTGCCCGAACAGCCGGATCTGAACTGGGCCAACCCCGCCGTCCACGACGCCTTCGAACAGATCCTGACGACGTGGTTCGACCGCGGGGTCGACGGCGTGCGCATCGACGTGGCCCACTCCCTGGTGGAGGACCCGGCCTTCCGGGACAACCCGGAACTCGAGCAGCCGATCCCCCCCGCTGCCTCGACGCAGCTGATCTTCGCCCGGTTCTCGCACATCTACGATCTGGACCAGGACGGCGTGCTGGAGATCTACCGGTCGTGGCGGGCCATCGCCGACCGACACGACGCGGTGCTGCTCGGCGAGGTCTACGTGCTGGAACCGGATCGGCTCAGCCGGTACCTGACCGGTGACGGGCTCCACGCCGGCTTCTGTTTCGCCGCCCTGACGGTGCCGTGGGGCGCAGCCGAAATCCGGCGCACGTTGATGGCCCACGTCGACGCCAGCGGTTCCGGGTTGGCCTGGCCGCTGTCGAGCCATGACGACCCACACGCGGCGACCCGCTTCGGCGGCGGTTCGCTGGGTGCCAAGCGGTCGCTGGCCTACCTGACCCTGCTGTGCGGCCTGCCCGGGGTGCCGTTTCTGTACCAGGGTGACGAACTCGGCCTGGACGACGGCGTGCTGGACGCATCGGTGGCGCAGGATCCCATCGCCACGCGCAACCCGGGCGCCCCCGGGCGCGACCCGGTCCGCACGCCGATGGTCTGGGAGCCGGGACCCGGCTTCGGGTTCACCACCGGCGATCCGTGGCTGCCATTCGGCGAGAACCGCCGGGATCACCACACGGCTGCCGTCCAGACCGGTGATCCGAGCTCGCACCTGGAACGGACGCGGCGCCTGCTGGAGGTCCGGCGGGGGCTGCAGGCGCTCACGAATGACACACCCATCACCTGGCTGACCGATGACGGCGCGGTCATCGTCGTCGAGCGCGACGGTGAGGTCGTCGTCGCCCTCCATGTCGGAGATGGCGACGGTCCGGCCGAACTGGAGGTTCCCGAAGGCTGCAGGCTGGCCTACGGCAGCGACCCCGAGGTGGTACTGCTCGACGGCGGCCGCCTGCTGCTGCCCGAGGACACCGCCGCCATCATCACCGTGGAGGAGCCACCATCGTGACCATCGTGCTGGCCGGGGAGGCCCTGATCGACCTGGCCCCCCGCGGGGAGCTGTTGCTGCCGCTGCCCGGTGGATCGCCCTACAACGTGGCCGTCGGTCTCGGTCGGCTGGGAACCTCGTGCGACTACCTCGGGCGGATCTCGACCGACGGCTTCGGGCGGCAGCTTCGGGGGCGCCTGGAACAGCAGGGTGCGGGAACGGCCTACGTGGTCACCACCGACGAACCCACCACCCTGGCCGTGGTCCACCTCGATGCGGAGGCACGAGCCTCGTACAGCTTCTACCTGTCCGGCACCTCCACGACCGGTCTGACCGCGGCCGACATCGACGCGCTACCGCCGCTGCCCGACGGCGCCGCCGTCCACGTCTCCTTCGGCGCCATCAGCCTGGATGACCCAGCGGGCGCCGTGCTGGCCGGCCTGCTGACGGGCGGCCCGGGCGGCGGAGTGCGGACGCTGGATCCCAACGTGCGCGCCAATGTGATCGCCGATCTGCCCGCCTATGCCGGCAGGATGGACCGACTTGTGGCCGGCTGCGACCTGATCAAGGTCAGCGACGAGGACCTGCTCATCCTGCACCCCGACATCGATCCCCTGGCCACCGCCGCTCGCTGGGCGGCGTCTGGTCCGGCCTGGGTGATCGTCACGCGCGGCCCTGACGGCGCGGTCGGGATCGGCGCCGCCGGCCAACGCTGCTCCGTAGCCGGCATCGACGTCGAGGTGGTGGACACCGTCGGCGCCGGGGACGCCTTCACCTCGGGGCTGCTGTCCGCCCTCGATCGGGGCGGCCACCTCGACGCTCCTGCGGCGCTGGCCGGAATGGACGACGACGCGGTCGCCGACGCGCTGGCTCACGCCGTACGCGTGGCCGCGATCACCTGCACGCGTGCCGGATCCGACCCCCCGACCGCCGCCGAGGTCGCCAGCGCACGGATGTGACGATCGGCGCTCAGTCGCCGCGGATCGCGTCCAGTCGCTGTGCGCCCGGGTCCTCGTCGGCGTACGACCAGTCGACCTGCTTGAGGTGATAGCGGTCGTGGTAGTGCACGGTGCCGGCATCCTCATCGATCTCGAGGATCAACGGTGTCGGCAGATCGGCGGGCGTCGGGTTCCCGGCGTCCACGGTCGCGATGAGTTCGTCCTCGAAGGCGGCGATCGTGGACTGCACCAACAGTTGGCTACCGACCGGGAGGTAGCACCGGTTCTGGTCGGTCACCGTGACGCTGCGCCGGAGCAGCGATTCCAGGTCCGTGCGGCTCCCGAGGCCCGCCTGGATGGTGGCCAGGGTCTCGGCCATGTCTCCGTTGCCCAGCTTGCAGGCGTTGCACTGACCGCATGACTCGACGGACAGGAAGTTGATCAGCACGCTCATGACGTCGACGATCGCCCGCGAGGAGTCGTAGACGATGAAGCCGCCGGAGCCCATACCGACCCCGGCGTCGGCCATGGCGTCGAAGGACATCGGCGTGTCGAGCAGGTCCGGGGTGATCACCGCATTGGAAACCCCGCTGTAGACCGCCTTGATGTCCGTCGCGCCAGCGATGTCCTCCAGCAGGATCCGCAGCGGTGTCCCGAGGGACAGCTCGTACACGCCGGGGTTGGGAACGTCCCCGACCACGGTGAACACCATGGTCCCCGGTGACGACTCGGTGCCGGCCTCCCGGAACCAATCGGCACCGTACGCCAGGATCCGGGCCACGTGACTGAGCGTTTCGACGTTGTTGACGATCGTGGGATTGGGCACGGTGGTGGTCGCGTTCAGACCGATCTCGAACGGGCGCACCAGGCGGGGCATGGGCAGTTGGCCCTCGATCACCTCCAGCATGCCCGTCTCCTCCCCGAAGAGGTACAGATCCGGACCCGGCACGATCTGGATCCGGTCCGCGCCGAACCACCCGGCGTCAACGATCTCCCCGAGTGCGATCTGCAACCGCTGGAGGGGTCGGTCGAAGCTGGCCTTGATCCCGATGTGCGCGTCGTCGGCACCCGAGGCGTACAACGCGATGCACAGACCCTCGAGGAAGGCGTACGGCTGCTGTTCGATGAGCATCCGATCCTTGTAGGTCCCGGGCTCGCCCTCGGCGGCATTGGCCACGATGCTCAGGCGACCCCCGGCGTACTCCGCCGTCTCGCGAACACCCCGCCACTTCTTGGCCGTCGGAAAGCCCGCACCGCCGCGGCCGCGCAGCCCGGCCGCGTCAACCTCCGAGGTGACCTCGTCCGGTTCCAGCGACAGCGCACGTTCCAGCCCGGCGCCCCCACCTGCGGCGAGGTGATCCTGCAGGGACGTGACCGGCTGCTCCGGCAGGAGTCGGTCGGTGTCATTGCGCACGGCATGCCTCTCGGTGGGGATCGGCCGGCGCCCAGCCCGCCTCAAAACGTCCTCGGTCACGGGTGAGCGACATCCTAAGGATGGCGCACGCTGCGCCATGCGTCGACCCGATCTGGTGTCCGGTCGGACGCAGAGGACGTCCGCCGACACACCACCGTGCGCTGGTCACGCGTTCCCAAGAGGCCGGGAGTCAGCCGGGTATGTTCCCCGCGTCCACGACGGCCGGGGGCTTGATGCAGGGGTTTAGGTCTGCGTCGGGACCCCGGTCCTCCTCCGATGGGGGCGGTGCGCCGCCGCAGGCAGCGCGCTCCACGAGAGCACCGAGGCGTTCATGCTCGTCAGCAATCACCTGCGCCGGCTGATCGCCGCGGTCGTGACCATCGCCACGTTGACCGCCTGCTCCGGTGGTGACACGGACGCCGACGTGGGGGCCGACGACGACCTGGTAGCCGACGCGCAGGACGCCAACGACCCCGATCCGGATGAGGCCGACGGGGACGAGGGGGACGACGAGGAATCCGCCGACCCCGACGCGGGCAACGACCCCGACACGTCCGAGGACGATTCGGATGCACGGGATCAGTCGGCCGAGGACCCGGACGACGGCGACACGGCCGACACGGCCAACCTCGATGCGCCTGAGGTTCCGCCGGTCGTTCGGGGGGTGTACAGCACCGTCTATTCGTTCTGGGGCGATCGCTGGGCCTCGCTGATCGACCTGGTGGAGACCACCGAGGTCAACGCCATCGTCGTGGACGTCAAGGACGAAGCCGGCACGCTGCTGTGGGACATCGACCACCCGCTCGCCGCCGCAGGCGGCGGGGCGGAGTGGAAGGGCGACACCGACCCGTCGGAACGTCTGCAGCAGTTGCTGGATGCGGACGGGTACGCGATCGCGCGGGTGTCGTGCTTCAAGGACACGCTGGTCGCCGAGGCACGCCCGGAGCTGGCCGTCCAGGACTCCGCCACGGGCGAGCGGTGGCGCGGGCGCAGCGACTTCGGATGGCTCAACCCGTATCAGCAGGACGCCGGACAGTGGTGCATCGACGTCGGCCTGGCCGCGATCGAGTTGGGCTTCCACGAGGTGCAGTTCGACTACATCCGGTTCCCGAACGGTGGCGACGGCGACACCTCGACGTTGGCCCTGCCCGGCGTCCCGGCGGACCGGCCGCCCGAGGAGTGGCGCCACCCGGAGCCGATCACGGCGTTCCTCGAGCGCGCATCGGACCAGATCCACGCGGCCGGGGGGCTCGTGGCCGCGGACCTGTTCGGGCTGGTGACCTACGACTTCAGCTGGAACGGGCAGAGCACGGGTCAGGTCATCGAGGAGATCGCCGAGCACGTCGACGTCATCTCTCCCATGGTCTATCCCTCCCACTACGGACCCGGCAACTACGGTCTGCTGCCCCACCCGATCGAGTACCCGTACGAGACGGTGTGGAACGCCATGCAGGAGGCGCAGATGCGAACGCAGGATCTGCACGCCGTCATCCGACCGTGGCTGGAGGACTTCCCCGCGCCATGGATGGGCTACGACCACAACCCCGGACGCGTCAGCGATCAGATGCGCGCGACCTACGAGAACGGGATCGATGGGTGGATGCTGTGGAACGCCGCCAACCGCTATTCGGAGGCGGCCCTGGCATCCGGGCCAGCAACGTCGCAGGCGGCTGACGACTTCGTCGCTCCCGCCCGAACGGCCAATCCGGACGCGCCTCCGGGGACCGGTCCGGACAAGCAGTGGCCGGGCGTCCCGCCGTGCGAGTGGGACCGCGAGCGGCTGGCCATCGGCCAGGGCAACCTGGTCGGGTCGACGCCCGGCAACCCTGCACCGGGACCCGATGATCCGAGTATCTGCGGAGCCGCCTGACCGTGCTGTTCCCCACCGTCGAGTTCGCGCTGTTCTTTGTGATCGTGCTCACGGGGAGCTGGCTGCTCATGCGCCATCGCACCCCGTGGAAGCTGTTCGTCCTCACGGCCAGCTACGTCTTCTACGGCGCCTGGGACTACCGCTACCTGGCCCTGCTGGCGGGCTGCACCGCCGTCAACCAGCTGACGGCCCAGGCCATCGCGGTGCGCGACGACGAGCGGATGCGGCGGATGCTGTTGGCCGTGGGCGTTGCGGCGAACCTCGGCGTGCTCGGGTGGTTCAAGTACTACGGATTCTTCGTCTCGTCCGCGCGCAACGCCCTCGGCGAGTTCGGGATCACCCCGCCCCTGCCGTTGCTGCAGATCGTCCTGCCGGTGGGGATCTCGTTCTTCACCTTCCAGGCCCTGAGCTACGTGATCGACGTCTACCGGCGGCGACTGGACGTGGTGTCGTGGTTGGACATCTCGGTCTACCTCGCGTTCTTTCCCCAGCTGGTCGCCGGGCCGATCGTGCGCGGGTCGGAGTTCCTCCCGCAGCTTCGCGAGGCACGCGATCCCCGGGCGATCCCGGGAGGGCGCGCGTTCGGCCTGATCCTGGGGGGGCTGTTCAAGAAGGTCGTGATCGCCAATGTGCTGGCGACCACGCTGGTGGACCCGGTCTTCGCGCGGCCCGACGCGCACAGCGCCGGCGAGGTCCTCATTGCCGTCTACGGCTACGCCGTCCAGATCTACGCCGACTTCTCGGGCTACACCGACATCGCCATCGGCGTCGCCCTCCTGCTGGGCTTTCGCTTTCCGCAGAACTTCAACGCTCCGTATGCAGCCCTGTCGCTGAAGGACTTCTGGCGCAGGTGGCACATGACCCTGTCCCGGTGGTTGCGCGACTATCTCTACATCCCACTCGGGGGCAGCGCGGGAGGTCGGGCCCGTACCGCGGCTGCGGTGATGACCACCATGATCCTCGGGGGACTGTGGCACGGCGCCGCGTGGACGTTCGTCATCTGGGGCGCGCTCCATGGCGTTGGCCTGGCGGTCGAGCGGGCACTCG
>JBDNIX010000279.1:0-2701 GCA_041688045.1 Nitriliruptoraceae bacterium | reverse complement strand
CCGGGATCGACTTCGCCGTGAAACACAATCCGGGACACACGCCGGGCCACGTCACCTACCTCGGGCGGCAGCTGGCCGGCGTGCCGATCGCCTTCGCGATGGGCGAGGCGGAGGAGGCTCCGGACGACGTGCTGTTCTCCGGCGACCTGGTGTTCGCCGGATCGATCGGCCGCACCGATTTCCCCCGCGGGTCGATGGATGCGATGTTCACGTCCCTGGTCGACACCGTGCTGACGCTCGAGGACGACACGCTGATCCTCGCCGGGCACGGGCCCGACACCACGGTCGGTCACGAGCGGGCCACCAACCCGTTCCTGCGACAGGCCGCATCCCAGCACCGTTCGAGCCGAGGTCCCACGTGACGAGCATCGACGCCAACCCGCCGTCGGGCACCCGCGACTACCTCCCCGCCGAGGTGGTCCGACGCGAGCGTGCGTTCGCCACCATCCGCGACGCGTTCCACCGCCACGGGTTCGAACCGCTTGACACCCCGGCGTTCGAACGCCTGGACGTGCTCACGGGCAAGTACGGCGAAGAGGGCGACCAGCTCATCTTCAAGATCCTGCGGCGAGGTGACCACGAGGCCTCGGGCGACGCGGACCTTGCGCTGCGCTACGACCTGACCGTGCCGTTGGCGCGGGTGGCGGCGCGGTACGGCTCGCAGCTGCCGACCCCTTTCAAGCGGTACCACATCGCGCCGGTGTGGCGGGCGGACCGCCCGGGCAAGGGACGGTTCCGCGAGTTCTTCCAGTGCGACCTGGACACGGTGGGTTCGGACTCGCTGGTCGCGGACGCCGCCACGATCCAGGCGGTTGCCGACGTCCTGGACCGCCTGGGGCTGACCGGCTTCCGGATCCAGCTCAACGCCCGCCCGGCGCTGGCCGGCCTGATCGAGGCGTACGGCGTCCCGGCCGAACTGGAAGGCTCCGCGCTGGTGGCCCTGGACAAGCTGGACAAGATCGGTGTCGACGGCGTCGCCAGCGAGCTGACCGACCGCGACGTCCCCCGGGCCGCGATCGACGCGTTGACCACGGACCTTGGAGCCGACGACCTGGCGGGCGCCGTGCGCGGCCGGCTGGCGTCCAACGACCGCGGACGGGACGGCCTGGCGCAGATCGACCGGGTCCTGGAGCTGGTCGGCGACGTTCCCGGCGGGACGCTGGCGTATGCGCCGGTGCTGGCCCGCGGCCTGTCCTATTACACCGGCCCGGTCTTCGAGGTGGTGCACGACGGGCTGGACGCCACCATCGCGGCCGGCGGACGCTACGACGGGCTGATCGGGATGTTCCAGACCAACGACGTGCCGGCCACCGGCGGGTCGCTGGGCATGGAGCGCATCCTGCTCCTGCTGGAACAGGCCGAGGCCGATTCCGAGGCCCGGACCGGCCCCGACGTGTTGGTCACCGTCATGGACGACGACGGTGCCGCCGACGCCATGGCGATGGCGCAACGGCTGCGCGATGCGGGGTTCTCCGCCGATCTGTACACGGGCGGAGGGAGCCGCAAGCTCGGCAAGCAGTTGAAGTACGCCGACCGCCGTGGCGCCCACACGGCGATCATCCGCGGCGCCGACGAACGTGCCGCCGGTACGGTCGCGGTCAAGGATCTGGCGTCCGGTGACCAGGCAACCATCGCCGACGCCGATCTGTTCGGCCATCTGACCACGCTGCTGGGTCGCTGACCTCCACCTCGATGCGCATTCGCCTTGCGCATCGTCGAGCCTGTCGCGCCCCGGCGAGAACAACGGAACTTCCGTGACCATCACCCCCTTCGGCTCATTGCGCACCCATGGCGCCGGCACCCTCCGCGCCGCCGACGTCGGCGACACCGTGACCGTGGCCGGCTGGGTCGACACCCGCCGCGACCACGGCGGCGTCGCGTTCCTGGACCTGCGGGACCGGTCCGGGTTGGTGCAGGTCGTCGCGGACCCCGAAGCCGGCGACACCCTGGAAGCCGCCCACGGCGTGCGATCCGAATGGGTGATCCGCGTCACCGGCACCGTCCGTGCACGACCGGACGGCATGGTCAACGACAAGCTCGACACTGGCTCCATCGAGGTGGCAGCCACCTCGATCCAGGTGCTGTCGGAGGCCGACACCCCGCCGTTCCCGGTCGAGGACGGCATCGAGGTCGCGGAGGAGTTGCGCCTCAAGCACCGGTACGTCGACCTGCGCCGCCCGAAGATGGCCCAGATCCTGCGCCTGCGGTCAAAGACCACCTCGGTGATCCGCCAGGTGATGGAACGGCATGACTTCCTGGACGTGGAGACGCCGATCCTGACCCGCGCCACCCCGGAAGGCGCGCGCGACTTCCTGGTGCCGTCCCGCCTGCAGCCGGGGGAGAGCTACGCCCTGCCGCAGTCCCCACAGTTGTTCAAGCAGCTGCTGATGGTCGCCGGCGTCGAGCGCTACTACCAGATCGCCCGCTGTTTCCGTGACGAGAACCTGCGTGCCGACCGCCAGCCGGAGTTCACCCAGCTGGACATCGAGCTGTCCTTCGGTGACCAGGAAGACGTCATCGGGCTGATGGAGGAACTGCTGGCCGGGGTGTGGGAGCAGACCATCGGGGTGCAGATCACGACCCCGTTCCAGCGGTTGACCTACGCCGACGCGATGGCCCGGTTCGGCAGCGACAAGCCCGACCTGCGGATCGACGGTATGGAGCTGGCCACCCTCGACGACGTGTTCGCGGACACGGAGGT
>JBDNIX010000278.1:0-5548 GCA_041688045.1 Nitriliruptoraceae bacterium | reverse complement strand
TTGACGCGGGCAATGCCTGTCCGACGGCGAAACTGCGTCTGCAACGGTAGGTCGGACAGTGCGGGGAGCGACGGACAGTCCGTCAGCGTGCCGTCGGGCCGCACGAACGCCGGGATCGCGATGGTAACATCCGTGGGTTCGTCCGTGACCGCGAAGACGGCCGCAGCGAGCGCATCGAGGAACTGGTGACGGGAGATGTCCCGCACCAACGACGAGCTGCGGGCGGGGCCGTGCGCATCGGATGCGGCGCGGGCGCGCAGACCGCTGCCGCCGACATCGACCCCCACGATGCTCACGCTGTGGTCGCGTCACGATCATGGTGCCACGCGGCGGCTGCAGCGCCGATCGCGCCGGCGTGGGAACCCAGCGCCGCGGGGACGAGTTCGATCTCCTCCGGCGGGATCATGGGAGCGCGCGCGGCGACGGCACGGTGCAGTGGCGTGAGCAGGTGCTCGCCCGCCGCGGCGATGCCTCCACCGATGACGATTCGCTCCGGACCCAGGACCGTGACGAGGTTGCCGAGCAGGATGCCGAGGTAGCCGGTGATCCGGTCGACGGCCGCCAGGCAGCGTGGGTCGCCGTCGCGGGCACCGGCGTACACCGCTTCCGCGGTGTCGCGTCCTCCCAGCCGCGCGACCTCGCTGGCCCGGGCCACTACCTCCGCGCAGCCGTGGTTCCCGCAGTCGCAGCGTGGGCCGTCCGGGTCGACCGTCTGATGGCCGATCTCGCCGGCGATGCCCCACCGGCCCTCCAGGACGCGGCCGTGGACCACGACACCCCCGCCGACACCGGTGCCCAGAGCCAGGCACACGATGTCGGAGCTACCGGCTGCGGCGCCGACCGTGGCCTCGGCCAGGGTCGCCGCGCGGCCGTCGTTGATCAGGCGGACCGGCAGGTCCATGCCGGCCTCGAGCGTCCTGGTGATCGGAAAGCCCGGCCAGTGGCCCGGCAGGTTCGGGAACAGCACGGCGATGCCTTCGGCCGTGAAGATTCCCGGCAGCGCCACGCCGACGCGGTCGACCTGACCCTTCGTCTGGACCTCACGTCCCAGATCGACGAGGCGGGCACACACGTCCTCCGGGCCACCATCCTGCGGGGTTGGAGCGCTGTCCGTGTGCACGACGTCGAAGCCGCCGTCAGCGGTCGTTTCCACGACGGCGCGCTTGATGTTGGTGCCTCCGAGGTCCAATCCGACGTATCGTCGCATGTCAGCGTGCCTCGCTTCCGTCACGGTGCTCCGTCAGTTCGAACCAGTACCGCTCCGCGGCGTAGCAGGTCACGGTCTGCTCCACGGGACGGCCCGCTGAGTTGCTGATCACCCGCTGCTCGCACAGCACGACACCGTCCGAAGACGTGTCCAGCAGACGCCGTTCGCGGGGCAGGGCCAGCCGCGCCGACACGTGGGCCGCGGAACGAACGGGATCATGTCCCGCCCGCTCCATGGCCCGGTGGAGCGACCCGGTCACGAGGTCCTCGCGCAGCACCCCGGCGAGTTCGGGGATGAGCCGGGCCCGCTCGAGCGCCATCGGGACGCCGTCGGTGAACCGCAGGCGCTCGACGAGGACGACCTGGCTGTCCGCGTCGAGGTGCAGGGCCGCGGCCGCGTCGGCGTCGGCATCGATCAGTTCGCCGTGCAGCAGCTGGGACGATGCCTGCAGACCCCGGCGACGCATGCTCTCGGTGAACGACAGTGGCGAACCCAGCACCCGCGGCACCGGACGTGGCGCCACGAACGTCCCCTGCCCGCGACGCCGGTAGACCAGACCCTCAGTGACCAGCAGCTGGACGGCGTTGCGTGCGGTCATCCGGCTGACCTCGAAGCGTTCGCACAGTTCGGCGTCGGACGGCAGCAGTGCGTCCGCCTCCGAGGAGACGATCAGCTCATGGAGGTAGTCCGCGATCACGCGGTAGCGGGGAACGGACATGGCCCCTCCTTGACGCCCCTGTTCCGGCGACCGTACGCTCAGAATGTCTAGACATCCTAGAGCGGCGTCGGTTCCGTCGCGAGTCCCGATCACATCGCGGAGGACATCCGCGGTCCCGAAGGAGTGTGTCGTGGAGGCAGAGGCGTCAAGGGCTGCGGGGCGATGGCTGCAGGAAGCGCGCGCCATGCTGGACCGATTGGAGCGCACCCAGATGGACGTCATGTCGTCGGTCGCGGCGCGATGCGCACGGACCATCGCCGGCGGGGGGCTCGTGCATCTGTTCGGCACCGGGCACTCGCGGATCCCGCTTGAGGAGATGTTCCCCCGCTATGGCTCGTTTCCCGGCTTCAACCCGATCGCTGAGCTGTCCATGACGTTCCACACCCAGGTGGTCGGGGCCAACGGCCAGCGGCAGGCCATGTTCATCGAGCGCGTCCAGGGCCTGGCCGAGACCATCCTCGCCAACTTCGTGTTCCGCCCTGACGACGTGTTCATGATCTTCAGCGCCAGCGGGTCGACCAGCGTCCCCATCGAGATGGCGATGGGGGCCCAGGCACGTGGGCTGCACGTGATCGCGGTGACGTCGGTGGACCACTCGATGTCGACCCCGTCGGGCCACCCGTCCGGCACGCGGTTGTTGGACCACGCCGATGACGTCATCGACGTGTGCTCCCCGCCGGGGGACGCCCTGGTCCACCTCGATGGTGCTGAGTCGCCGGTCGGACCGGGCTCGACGCTGTCCTACACCGCCATCGTCAACGAGATCAAGGTGCAGACCGCGGCCCACCTGGTGGAGCTCGGTGCCATGCAGCCGGTCATCACGGGCGCGAACGTGATCGGCGCCGAACGTGCCGCCGAACTGTTCGACGAGGTCTACGCCGAACACAGCCGGCGACTGGCTGCGGCGCTGTCCATGCCCGTCACCACGCCCCAGGATTCGTGACCCGCGAGGAGATCGCCATGGACGTCCCCCTGTACGCCGAGGTCGACGTGATCGTCGTCGGATCGGGATCGGCCGGCTCGCCCGCGGCGATCAGTGCGGCGCGTGCCGGGGCCCGCACATTGCTACTGGAGAAGCTGCCCTTCCTGGGTGGGAACTCGACCGCTGTCCTGGACACCTTCTATGGGTTCTACACGCCCGGGACGACTAAGAAGGTCGTGGCCGGGGTCGGCGATGACATCGTCACCGGGCTTCGGGCGCTGGGCGAGGTCGTGGAGCGGCCCAACACCTACGGTGCCGGCACGGGCGTCACCTATCTGGCCGAGCACCTCAAGGTGGTCTGGGAGACGCTGGTCCGTGACGCGGGGGTCAAGGTCCTTCTGCACGCCTTCGTGCAGGATGCGATCGTGACGGACGGGCGCGTGACCGAGCTGATCGTGGCCACCAAGGCGGGGCTCCGCCGGGTACGTGCCAAGGTTGTCGTCGACGCCTCGGGCGACGCGGACGTCTGCCACCACGCCGGAATCGGCTATGAGCTCGCCGGGTCGATCGCACCCGCGCAGACCCTGACCACGACGTTTCGTATGGTCAACGTCGACCTGCAGGCCCGTCAGACCATCGACAAGGACCGCCTCCACGAACTGATGGGCGAGGCCGCCGCGTCCGGCGACTACGACCTGCCTCGCCGCGAGGGCTCTGATCACCGCACTCCCGTGCCCGGGATGATCGCCACGGTGATGACCCGCATCGAGCAGGTCCACGAACAGGACGGCGAGGTGGTGAACGCCACCGACCCGGACGTGCTCAGCGCCGCGGAGATGGCCGGGCGTCGACAGGCCCTGGAGTACGCGCGGTTCCTCCGTGACCGGGTCCCGGGGTACGAGCGCGCTGATCTGGTCGCGCTCGGCACGCAGATCGGGCTGCGCGAAACCCGTCGGGTGTACGGCGACTACCGCCTCACGCGGGACGACGTGCTCGACGCCAGGCAGTTCGACGACCAGATCGGACTGTGCGGGGCACCGATCGAGGACCACCACGGCGGCGAGGGGACCGGGACCACGTGGCAGTACCTCCCCGACGGTGCCGCGGTCGGCATCCCGCTGCGCACCCTGACCGCCCGCGATGCGCAGAACGTGCTCATGGCCGGGCGCTGCTTCTCCGCCAGTCACGACGCGCAGGCGTCCGTTCGATCGATGGCGCAGTGCATGGCGATGGGTCAGGCCGCGGGCACCGCGGCCGCCATGGCGTCTGACGGGGACGGCCAGGTGCGCGCGGTGGACCGCACCGGTCTGCTGGATCGGCTGCGCCGCGACGGGGCCATCGTGGAGGTCCCGTCGTGACACTGGTACGTACGGTGCTGGGCGACGTCCCCGCGACAGGCCTCGGCCGGACCTACCTGCACGAGCATCTCATCATCGACTCGCCGCTGGTGGCGGATCGCATGGCGCACATCCACCTGCCGTCGGTCGAGGAAGGGGCCGCCGAGGTGGAGGCCTGCCGTGCGGTCGGCGTGGGGACGATGGTGGACGCAATGCCCTGTGCCAGCGGGCGCGACGTCCGGCGGCTCGCGGAGATCAGCCGTCGCTCCGGCGTGCAGGTCGTGGCGGTGACCGGCTTGCACACCAGTCGGTACTACCCCGGCCAGCCGTGGACGCAGGACGCCGACACCGACGAACTGGCCGAGTTGTTCGTGGCCGATGTTGAGGTCGGCATCGACGCGTGGGACTACACCGGTCCCGTGGTACGACGCACGGACCACCGTGCGGGGATGGTCAAGGCCGCAACGCTCGGATCGAAGCCGACCGCCGCGGAGCGCCGGACGTTCGAGGCCGCCGCCCACGTCGTGGCCGCCACCGGCGTGCCCCTGCTGACCCACTGTGAGCACGGCACGGGAGCGCTGGCCCAGGTCGACCTGCTCCGATCACTGGGGGTGCCGGTCGGCCGCGTCGTGCTGTCCCACACGGACAAGCAGGCGGACCTCGGACTCCACCGTGAACTGTTGGCTGCCGGGGTGAACCTCGAGTACGACCAGGCGCTCCGGCAGGATCCGTCCGAGCCCCGCGGTACGGCCTGGCTGCTGCACGAGATGGTGAGCGACGGGTTCGTCGAGCAACTGCTGCTCGGCACCGACGGTGCCCGCCGCAGTCTCTGGAGCACGCTCGGCGGTCAGCCGGGACTGGCCTGGCTGGCCGGGGGGTTCCCGGCGGTCCTGGCCCGATGGGGGATCGACGTCGCGACCGTCGAACGGCTCTTCGTCGCGAATCCGGCCCGTGTTCTGGCGATGGACGTTGCCTCGACGAGCGCTTAGCGCCTGTCCGTCAGGGCCTGTGCTGCGGGCTCGTCGGCCAGTACCTTGAATCGGGGGTGGTCGCGGAGCAGCGATGCCGGGACGTCCGGATCGACCGGTCCCTCGATGACGTCGGCCAGGACATGACGCTTGTGGCCGCCCGTCACGAGCAGCCACAGTTCGTCGGCCTCCAGGAGCGTGGCGAGGCCCATCGTCACGCCCCACGTCGGTGTCGCGGTCGCCCCGTAGTCGCTCGCGTGATCGCGTGTCGTCGGGTGCAACGTCGCCACGTGTGTGCGCGACGACGGATCCGTGCCGGGCTCGTTCATGCCGACGTGGCCGTTGCCGCCAAGGCCGAGCAGTGCCAGGTCGAGGCCCCCCGCGTCAGCGATGGCC
>JBDNIX010000277.1:0-3242 GCA_041688045.1 Nitriliruptoraceae bacterium | reverse complement strand
ATCGAGGCCGAGATCGTCGTCCACACGGGGGTCGTCGTCGGGATACTGCTCCTGGCGCTCTCTGGCCTCGGCGACCGCCTCCTCCAGCAGGGCGCGCGCAGCTTCGCTGAGCAGTACCCGATCACCGCTGACCAGGACCTCGCCCTCCTCCGGATCATCGACCATCGCAGCGGCCGTGACGTCGCGCTCCGCGACCACCGCAGCGGCCGTGACGTCGCGACCCTCGACATCGTCGATGCGGACGTCGGCGGCGGCGGCGGGGTCAGCGGGGTCGAAGACCGCGCCGTCGGAATCCTCGGCACCGGGATCCTCGTCAGATTCCTCGGCGACTTCCGCGTGATGGGGATCGTTGACGACGTCCGCAACCACGGGCGCCGCCATCGTCCGTGGGCGGATCTGATCGGGATCCAGCGAGATACCGAACCGTTCGCGCAGGGTGGCGGCGATGGCCCACGACACCGACTCCGCGTCGTCGTCGTTGGTCAGCCGGATCCGCAGCCGGCTCTTGCCCGTCTCCTCGACCCGGGTGACGTGGGCTTCGGCGACACCGGGAACGGACACGATCGCCCGTTCAAGGTCCGCGTGCGTCGGTGTCGGCCGTACCATGGCTCGTCCCTCGGTGTCGATCATCGTGTGCTCCCCGTCCCCTACCACCAGATGGTCCGGCCCCGTATCCTCGTCCCAGCTCGTTGCACGAACCTCGGAGTGACCTTGAGGTCGTGAACCGCGGAAGGGACACGGGTGGCGCTGTTCCGACGACGTCGACGCCGCTATGCAACGCCGGGCCATCGTGAGGGCGACTCTACCGCTCCCGGACTCTTGACCGCTCGTCCAGGTCCACGCAACGTGGCGAAGCGGCCACGTGGGGACGTTCCCCGCGCCGCCTATGCGCAGAGCGCGCAGGGCGCACCGTTATGGGGCGATGGGAGCACCGTACCCCCGCCAATCACGGTTCACGCGGACCGCCTGGAGCATCCGTCTCCACCCATCGCGATGAGTCCCGCGCAGGCCCTGCGCTTGGCGGCGACCGGCTCAGGCGCTGGCCTGGAACGGGCGGTGGATCGGGGCGTCGTCGGCCAGAGCGTCGGCGACCATCGCGACCGTGGGCGTGCCGTGTGACAGCACCCGCTGATGGAAAGCCCGGACGTCGAAGTCGACGCCTTCGCGGGCCTCGACGTCCGCACGCAGATCGGCGAGCTCCGCACCGCCGACGAAGTAGGACGACAGCTGTCCGGACGTGACCTTGGCGCGGATCAGCTTGCCCTCGGCCTCCGTGCGCTGCTGGAACGCCCCGTCGACGAGCAGCTGCGTCGCCTGCTCGTCGGTCAGCTCGCCGGTGTGCAAGCCGATATCGAGCGACGCATTGGTCGCCAGGCGCAGCTCGAGCTTGCGTTGTGTGATCCGGTAGTCGTCGGCCGAAACCGTGGAGCTGTCCCCCTCGGCGAACCCCGCGGCAAGCGCCTCGCGTTCGATGTAGACCGCCCAGCCTTCAGCGAAGGCCGGTCGCGCCAACAGCCGTCGCGCCAGGCGCTCGTGCTGCGAGGCGTGCTCGAGCTGAACGAAGTGCCCCGGATACCCTTCGTGGATCGCCAGGGAACGCAGCTGTGCCGGGTTGTACTCCCGCAGGAAGTAGCGGGCCTGATCCGCATCCCAGTGTTCGGGGACCGGCGACAGGTAGTAGGTGCAGCCCGCTTCCGGCTCCATCGGCGGCGCCTGGGTGATGAACGCGACCGCCAGCCCCAGCAGGTACCCCGGCACTTCCGTGACGGTCAGACGTTCGGCCGGTGGCACGTCGGTCAAGCCCGCGGCCAGCGCGAACGACCGCGCCTCGTCGACGGCTCGCTTTGCTTCCGGCACCAGATCCTCCGGCGACACGGCGAAGTCGGCAACTGCATCGAGAGTGCGGCGGATGCGCTCGGTGGGATCGGCCGGAACCGGTTCGCCCGGAAACCGCCGCGACCACGTACTTGCCGAGAGCTCGGCCATCTCCGTGCGGACCTCGTCGCGCCAGGCTCGCGCACGTGCGTCGATCTCCCAGGGGTCCATCGAGGTCCCCAGGGCGCTGCGTAGGGTGGTCGCGTGATCCGAGGCGCCCAGGCGCCAGTCGCCCCCGGGTTCCTCGCGAAGTTCATCGAGCAGGGCAGCGTAGGCCTCCAACCCCTCCCCTGCCACCTCGCCGGCATCCCGGGCGGGCGACACGTCGACACCGAGCTGTTCGGCACGGCGGGGAAGCTCGTCGCGCACCAGGGCGATCAGCGCCGGCAGCCGCTGGAGCGCTACCTCGAGGTGGGGCTCCGGCGCACTGACCAGCAGGGTGCCGGCCTGCTCGAGCAGGACGGGGACCCGACGCGCCCGTTGGGCCGCCGCCTCCAACCGACGACAGCGCTCCTCGTTGGGTACGTCCGTCCGCTTCAACAGTTCATGGATCGCCGAGGAAATGGTCTCGAGCGCAGCCAGTGGATCGAAGACGTACCGCGGACGCAGATCGAGCAGGAAATGGCGGTACTCGAGTTCGTCAACCAGCAACCTCAGGTCGTCCCGAGCCTCGCGATCCTGACCATGAGCGCCCACGGGTACGACCGACAGCGCCGCCTGCACCTCTTGCGACAGCACGGCCAGGTCCCGACTGCTGGTCGCCAGTGAGGCCGGCGACAGATCCGGGAGCTCACCATCCCGGTCATGCAGACCCAAGCGGGTGGCTTCGACCGGCGAATGATCGCGCACGTGGTCCAGATAGCGCACGACGAGTCGCTCTGCCCGAGCCAGATGATCGATCACACATGCGCTCCTCCGGGCGTGAGCGCCCGAGAGCGGAACGCTAGTCGAGGGCAGCGCGGTGGGGCACGGTCGGGGCCGTCGACGTTCGGCGAAACCACGCGGGGAGGGATTGGTCGGGTACGCTGGGTCAACGCTTCTTGGGACGACGATCGACGATCCGAATCATCTGGTCGACGATTCGCGTCGGCGATTGTCGACGCGAAGCTGTCTGCGCCGACCCTCGGGGCGTTCCCGCTCGCAGATCACCACCGATGGCCTGGCCGCTCCGGCGTCCGCCGCCTCGATGTCGCCGGGCAGTCGTCCGCTCCGATCTGCGCCCCCGGGGAACGTCACCTGGCACGACGCCGGGAGACGACGACAAGTTGCGATCACCGCCACGCGAACCGCCTGCGCTGGGATCGCCTGGATGAGAGACGCACGTGACCAAGACCTTCCGTGACCTGCACGTCGATGCCGCGCTGTGT
>JBDNIX010000276.1:0-5828 GCA_041688045.1 Nitriliruptoraceae bacterium | reverse complement strand
TTCGCGATCTGGACCACCTGGCTCGGACCGCTCCGCGAGACCGCGATCGGCCTGCTGCTCGCCGGCATCGTGCTGGCACTCATCGCGATCAGCACGGTGCTGGCGTTCCAGTCCAGCAGGATCACCCAACTCATCCACAGACGGCCTGAGAAGAACGACGTGACCACCACGATCTCGGCCCGCCACCGATCACGAACCGGACGCGCCCGGGTGTGCAACGACAGCTTCCACGTCGACGCCGCAGCGGTCGCACCCGATCCCAGCCCTTTCCCAGCGGATGGCCGAGCGTCTCTGGCTACCCATGCTCGTGAGGGGCTGCTGGGGCTCGCCATCGGGATGCTCCTCGCGTCATCCGTGCTGATGCGCTGGGGGGCGGCGACGCCACGTCCGTCGCCCGACTGCAGCACGTCCAGGCTGCCCTCACCTTCGGGGGATTCACCGGTGTCCTCTCGGGCATCGTGCTCGCCATCGCGCGGATCCTCGGGGTCCTGCGGACCTCCGGGAGCGCGGTCCAGCAGGCCGTCGGTGGCCAGGTACAGACCCTTCGGATGCCCGCCACCGCGCGGGTGATGATCGGGCTGATGGCGATCCTCGCCGCCGTGGCTCTCCACCTGTTCGCCGCCACCGCAGTGGGCACCGGGCCCGAGGCACAGCTGCTCCGCTCGGGGCGGTGGTTCGTCGCCCTCGACGGGGTCCGGCGGACCGGTGTCTCGACCTACCTCCTCGCCATCGCGTTCGGGCTCGCCACGATCGTGCGGGTCCTCGGCTTCCAGGCCGTCAGACTCCGTGGGCCCGCGCGCACACCCCACGACTGATCACCCCATCGCGGGAACGGAGGCCGCCGTCGCGCGGCCTCCGTCCTCGTTCCCAACCAGGGTCAGCCCTCGCCCTCACGCAGGTCGAACACCTGGTTCACGGCCGCCAGCGTGTAGGCGATCAGCGCGGTGACCACCAGCTCGACGAGCTGCGCGTCGTCGTAGCCGTGGCCCCGGAGCCGCTTGACGTCGGCGTCCGTGACCGCTCGCGGGTCGATCGCGGCCGTCGTGGCGAACTCCACCGCGTCACGGACCGGCGGGTCCAGCTCGTGCTTGCGGCGATCGAAGTCACGCACGACGTCGACCGACTCGCTCGCGGCTCCCTCGAAGCGAGCTGCGCCTGCGTGGTATGGAGCACAGGCAGGGGTCTCGTCCCCTTCGATGCGCTCGGAGACGAGCAACGAGACCAGCTCCTTGACGCCGCGGTCGACGGTGCCTCGCTTCGCGGCATGGTGCTCGGTGAGGAACAGGTGGGTGAAGATCTCGGGTCGGAGCGCGATCGTTCGGAGCGTGACCGCGCCGTAGATCGCCTCGCCCGGTACGCCGGGGATGGCCTCGAGTCCGTTGCGGATCAGCTCGAAGTGGTTGCGGAGGTCGTCTGGGCCGGACGCTTCGAGGTCGCGGAGCGTCTCGGGCGGTGCGGGCGTCAGACGGAAGGTGGTCGTGGTGGTCAACGGGACTCCTCGGGATCGGATGGGTCATAGACATGCAGGAAGCGCCGAACACTTCGAAGGGAGGAACCGCCGCTACCGCTGCCGTGTTCGATCTGCCGAGGACAACCGTGCGAACCGACGAGGACCGCCGGGACACGATGGCGTCTGCCTGGCCCGACGAACCTCCAGGAGGACCCTTTCCGGCTTCGGCAGCAACGTCAGTGGTTGACCACGGACTGGGAACCGGCTCGCGCGCCCTTCTGATCCGGGTGGTGCGCCATGTGGCCTTGAGCGTGGTCGAGCGCGAAGCTGCTCTACGAGCATCCGCCTCGCAGCTTGGTGATGGCTCGTGCGATCCGGCCGGGTACCGGCGGGACGTACCCGTCTGGCAGCTGCGCCGGTGCCTCCTCGGCCACGAGGCGCAGGAGATCCTGGGCCGTGGGGTTGACCGAGGCGACCTCCCCGACACGAACCGTCGGGACCGTCTCGTTCCCCCGGGCGACGCTGCGGACGAAGTCCGCCTCGTCTGGCTCGTCCCAGATGTTCATCGGGGCGTACACGAGCCCATCACGGTCAAGTGTCCGGAGCCACGACGCGCAGAACCCGCAGCCGGGCCGCCAGTACACACGGACGGGGATCTGGCTCAGATCGACCGCGCGTGCGGGCAGGTCGCGGGGTTCGGTCCGGCGACGGGGGTCATGTCAGCCACCCGTAGACGAGCGCGACGACCAGACCGTAGACCACATGCCCCGCGACCAGACCGATCGGGGTCATCGGCCCGTAGTTCTTCGCGAACAGCCCCGGCTCGACGATCCGGACCTCGCCGGCGGTGGCCGTGACCACATCGTCGTTGCCCCCGGCCGGGGGCGGATCCATGCGCGGATGCATCGATCCCATCATCGCCATGGCGACGCCGGCCACGACGCCGTGCGCCACGCCGATCAGGACGCCGGTGAGAGCGCTCGCGTCATCGAACGCGACGAACAGTGCGGCGTAGCCGAGCCCGAACACGATCGTGCCCATCATGACGACGTGGGTGACCAGCCCGATCCGTCTGGCCTTGGCTGCCTCCCCGGTGACCATCGTCCCCTGGATCAGCGCCATCCCAGGCATCTTCGTCATGCCCATCGCCCCCGCCGCCTGCATCATGGCGGTCATGGCGACCGCTCCGATCAGGCCGGCGACCAGCGCGGCCAGGACGTCGAACGTGACCATGGTGTGCTCCTCGAGCGGGTGACGGCTCCGATGCCGTGCGCTGTACAGGACAACACCCGATCGCCGGCGATGCTTCCCAAGGCGAGAGGTCCGCACGACGACGTGCCCCTCTCGGCGAGCGCCACGGGGGGACGACGGCAGTACCGTGGCCGTCCGAGTTCGATCGGCGCCGAGCATGGATCCCGCCGACGATCAGGAGCCGCCATGCCCACCGCCCCAACCCCAGGTGACCGAGCGCCCGTGCTCGCCCTGCCCACCCTCGACGACCGCACGGTCGACCTCGCCGAGCTGCGAGGTCGACCCGTGCTGGTCTCGTTCCTGCGTCACGCCGGTTGACTGATCTGCCGAGCGCACCTCGTGAAGGTGCAACAGCGGTGGGAACGGTGGGAGGCGATCGGCGCAGCCGCGCTGTTCGTGGTGTTCGACGAGCCGGCCGTGATCCGTCACACGATGCTCGACGGCATCGACGTCGACGCGATGCCCTTCGACGTCGTGGTGGATCGTCGCCGTGAGGTGTACGACCGGTGGGGGCTCACCCGTGCCCGCCACCGCGACATCTGGCTCGACCCCAACGTCTACAAGGTGTACTGGCGACTCCTGCGCGCCGGAGCGAAGCTGCGGGCCGGCGGATCCGATGTCCTGCAGCTCGGCGGGGACTTCATCGTCGATCACCACGGCGAGATCGCCTACTCCCGGCCACAACGACGAGACGACCGCCCCCCGACCGGCGAACTGCTCCGGGCCGCCGCCGGGACGACCCGTCGCGATCGCTGAGCCGGTCGTGCGCTGCTCCCCCGGCCGCTCGACGCCTGCGCTGACCCATCCACAGGTCGGTACGGAGCGGGCTGCCTGGGGGAGCCTGTCACCCGGGTTGTGTCGGTCGCGTCGTTGTGGGCGAACGCACGGGAGACGGACCAGACTCGGGCTCGTGGGCGTACGCAGGTCCGAGCACCGACGTACGCCTATCGCCTACCGCCGTCCGGAGGAGTGACATGAGCCGCTCGACCACCTGCGTCTTCACGAATGCTCGCGATGAGCAGCTGTCTGCCCGTCTCGAGCACCCCGATGGGCCGGTGCGTGCGACTGCCGTCTTCGCCCACTGCTTCACCTGTTCCAAGGACCTGCGGGCCGCCCGTCGGCTCGCACGCGCTTTGGCCGAGCGCGGCATCGCCGTGCTCTCGTTCGACTTCGCCGGTCTCGGATCCAGCGAGGGCGACTTCGCCGCCACGACCTTCTCCTCCAACATCGACGATCTCGTGGCGGCAGCTGGCTACCTCGCCGACACACTCCAGGCGCCCAGCCTGCTGGTCGGACACTCCCTCGGTGGCGCTGCCGTGCTGAGCGCGGCGGCGCGACTGGACGGCATCGAGGCGGTAGCGACCATCGGGGCGCCGGCCGACGTCAGCCACGTCACCAACGTCTTCGCCGACGACCTCGACGTCATCCGTGAGCAGGGCCAAGCTGTGGTCAGTCTCGCGGGTCGTCCCTTCACCATCGCCGCCAGCTTCGTCGAGGACCTGAGCGACCATCACCTCACGGCCACGGTGGGCCGCCTCGATGCGGCGCTGCTGTTCCTCCACGCCCCCCTTGACGACACCGTGAGCGTGGAGAACGCCCGGCTGCTCTTCGAAGCGGCACGCCATCCCAAGAGCTTCGTCTCGCTCGCGGACGCCGACCACCTGTTGAGCGACGAAGCCGACGCACGCTACGCCGCGGAGGTCGTGGCCGCCTGGGCCGGCCGCTACCTGCGCTCGGTCCCCAACACGGCCCAGGCCGACGATCCCCCGCCGCCGCTCTCGCGGGGAACGGGGTCCTACGACGACGGCACGACGGTGGCACGCACCGGCGATGAGCTCACCACCGAGGTGTCGACGCGCGGCTTCCTGCTCAGCGCGGACGAGCCGCGGTCCCTCGGCGGCGCAGAGACCGGTCCGACGCCCTACGACTACCTCGCCGCCGGGCTGGCCGCGTGCACCTCGATGACCCTGCGGATGTACGCCGACCGCAAGCAGATCCCCCTCGACGACGTCACGACCTCGGTCAGCTTCGACCGTGTCCACGCGCACGACTGTTCCGGCTGCGAGCACACCGAGGGGCGGATCGAACGCTTCACGCGGACCGTGACCCTACACGGCGACCTCGACCGTCCGACCCGCGACCGGCTCCTGTCGATCGCCGAGCGTTGTCCGGTCCACCGCACGCTCGAAGGCCAGATCGAGGTCCACACCATCGAGGCGCCCTGACCCATCCGTCGGTCTCCCGGCACCCCGGCGGCAGCGCCGATCAGCGCACGGGACGCTCCGTGGGCAGTCGCATCCGCACGATCAGCATCCGATGGTCGGATCCGGGCAGCAGGCGCGTCGTGACGTGCTCGACCAGGACGTCCGCGTCGACCAGCACGTGATCCAGTGTGACCGGAGGGACGGGCTCCCCCGCGCCGAGCCCACTGAAGGTCGGCCGGAGCCCCGCACCGCGCGCAGCGGCGGCGTCGACCCAGCCCAGGTCGAGCAGTGCCCGGAACCAGCGGTGGTCGATCGTGGCGTTGAAGTCTCCTGCCAGAAGCCGCCGGGGCCCGTCGCCGGCGGCGGCCGGCGGCGGCGGGAGCGACCGCAGGGTTTGTTCCCACGACCGGGTCCAAGCCCGGTTGATCGGCGGCAGCGGGTGGACAGCATCGATGTCGAGTGGACCGTGGCCCGGCACCTCGATGGTCGCACTCGGTGTCGCTCCGTATCCGCGCTGGCGCGACGGCTTCCGGGGCCGGAGCGGATGGCGGCTCCAAATCCCTCCGCCGGAGGACAGTCGGCTCGGGAGCACGCTCGCGTGTGGGAGCCGCCGACCGAGACCGGCCTGCTCGAACGCGTCGACGCTCCGCTCAGTCACCTCCAGCGCCACAAGGACGTCGATCGCCTCGCGATGGACAGCCTCGACGACCGTCACGGCATCGCCGTTGCCTTCACGGAGGTTGGCCACGGCGATGACCACCTGCGGCCCCGTGGGCGCCTCGCCCGGTGACGGGCCGGGCGACACCCGCGGCAGCAGCAGGGCGAGCCCGATCGCCAGCGTGGCGCCACCGACCATGGTCTCGGGGACGGCGCGCACGAGCGTGGCGCCGACGGTGGCCACCGCGGCGCCTACCACCACGTAG
>JBDNIX010000275.1:0-4380 GCA_041688045.1 Nitriliruptoraceae bacterium | reverse complement strand
GCACGTCAGGCTGGGGACAGGCCATCGAGCACAGACCTGGGCTACATCTTCGACATGTCGACCTCCAATCGATGTATCCACTCAACACGTGCGACCTCGTGTCGCACCGGCGATCGTGGTCATGGTCGGTTCCGTTCTGTCTCGGTCGCTACGTCGGTCACTGCCTCGGTCGCTACGTCGGTCACTGCCTCGGTCACCACGTCAGTCATGCGGTGATGGTCGCGCGGAGACGAGGATGCCAGTGTCCGCGCGTCGGCGTGCGGGACGAACGGCCAGCCACACACCACCGTCAGCCGCTACGCGCCCCCGTCACCCAGGGCATCACAGATCGCATCGGCCACCTGGACGGTGGTGGACGTGCCGCCGAGGTCGCGGGTACGGATACCGGCGTCCAACACCGCTTCGATCGCCGCCAGGATCTCGGCGGCAGCCGTTTCGTGGCCCAGGTGGTCCAGCATCATGGCGCCTGACCACACCTGCCCGATGGGGTTGGCGATCCCCTGTCCCGCGATGTCCGGCGCCGAGCCGTGGACCGGTTCGAACATCGACGGGTGATCGCGTTCGGGGTTCAGGTTCGCTGACGGCGCGATCCCGATGCTGCCCACCACCGCCGCTCCCAGATCGGTGAGGATGTCACCGAACAGGTTGGAGGCCACCACCACGTCGAACCGCCGCGGGTCCTGCACGAACAGTGCCGCCAGCGCATCGATGTGGTACTGGGACGTCTCCACCCCCGGGTAGGAGACCGCCATCTCGGCGAAGATCTGGTCCCAGAACGGCATCGTGTGGATGATGCCGTTGGACTTGGTCGCCGATGCCACCCCGCCACCGCGGCGCAGTGCCAGGTCGAACGCAAAGCGCATGACCCGGTCGATCCCGCGCCGGGTGAACACGGATTCCTGGACGGCCAACTCATCGGCCGTGCCGCGGTACATCCGGCCGCCGACCTCCGAGTACTCGCCTTCGTTGTTCTCCCGCACGCACACGAAGTCCAGCCGGTCGTCCGGGTCGTCCCCGAGTCCACGGATCGGGCTCGTGACACCTCGCAGCAGCCGGATCGGACGCAGGTTCACATACTGCTGGAACCTCCGCCGGATCGGGATCAGCAGACCCCACAACGACACGTGGTCGGGCACGCCCGGGTAGCCGACAGCACCGAGGTAGATGCTGTCGAACTCCGCGAGTTGGTCGAGGCCGTCCGGCGGCATCATCGCGCCGTCGGTCGCGTAGCGCTCGCAGCTCCAGTCGTACGTGGTCCAGTCGAACGAGATGTCGTGCCGCGCCCCGGCCCGCTCGAGCACCTGCTGGCCGGCCCGCATCACCTCGGCGCCGATGCCGTCGCCGGGGAGCACGGCGATCCGATGCGTGTTCATGGGAACTCCTTGGCCGGAACGGGAGTGGACGAGACGAAAACCGTACGCGGTCCGCGAGCCCACATGTACGACGACCTGGCAGACGGCCACGTCTGGGGGCTGGCCCGCGAAACGGCTATCGTCCGGGCCACCGATCGCCGTTGCACCATCCGGAAAGTGCTGACCCGTGCTCGATAAGCCGTTGCACCGCCGTGATCATCGGCGTCCGGTCACCGTCGGTCCGCTGCGGTGAATCTGCTCCTGCCGCTCGCGGTCGTGTTCGCACTGGCCGCCCTCACACCGCTGCTGGTACGGCTGCTCGGCCGGGCGACGGGCTACCTCGGAGCAGCCGTACTGGCGGGTTGTGCCGCGTGGGTGTCGACGGCTGCCGGCAACGTGCTGGACGGCTCGCCGGTGACGACCGCGACCGCCTGGCTGCCGAGCGTGGGTGTGGAGCTGTCGCTGCGTCTGGACGCGGTCGGCCTGCTGTTCGCATGGATCGTGTTGGGGATCGGTGCGGTCGTACTGGCCTACTGCGCGCGCTACTTCCCGGTCGGCAGCGCGAAGACCGCGCGCTACCTGTCGCTGTTGACGTTCTTCGCCGGGTCGATGCTCGGGCTGGTGCTCGCCGACGACGTGATCCTGCTGTTCGTCTTCTGGGAGTTCACCAGCGTCTCCAGCTTCTTCCTGATCGGTGGCCTCGGCGAGGGTCGCCAGGGCGCCACCCGCGCCTTCATCACCACCGCGCTCGGGGGCCTGGCATTGCTGGCCGGACTGCTGCTGCTGAGCGTCGCGGCAGGGACGATGTCGCTGAGCGGGATGCTGGCCGCGGGTGACCAGGTGCTGGCCTCGCCGCTGAGCTCCGCCGCGATCGTCCTGCTGCTGCTCGCGGTCGCGACCAAGTCCGCGCAGTGGCCGTTCCATTTCTGGCTGCCCGGCGCCATGGTGGCACCGACACCGGTGAGCACCTACCTGCACGCGGCCACGATGGTCAAGGCCGGCATCTACCTGCTGTTTCGTTTCACCCCGCTGTTCGCCGGCGAGCCACTGTGGATGTATCCCCTGGTGTTCGTCGGGCTCGGCACCGCGGTGTTCGCCGCCGTGGTCGCGGTCAAGGCGCACGACCTCAAGGCGCTGCTGGCGTACTCCACGGTCAGTCAGCTGGGGCTTCTCACCGGGCTGATCGGGATCGGGACACCGCTGGCGCTGGCGTCCGCCGCGCTGCACACCCTGGCGCACGCGCTGTTCAAGGCGACGCTGTTCATGACGGTCGGGATCGTCGACCACGCAACCGGCACCCGCGACATCCGCCAGTTGGGCGGGCTGCGCAAGCAGCTGCCCGCCACGGCCCTGGCCGGCGGGTTGGCCGCCGCATCGATGGCCGGCCTGCCGCTGCTGCTGGGGTTCGTCTCCAAGGAGGAGGCGTTGGCCGCCTTCGCCCAGGCCGGCGGACCGGGATGGCTGGGGCCGCTGGCGACCACACTGGCCGTCGTGGCCAGCATCGGCACGTTCGCCTACAGCGCCCGCTACTACCTACGGACCTTCGAGGGCCCCCTCGGGACCGATGCGCACAAGGCGCCGCTGTCGTTCGCCGCGCCGGCGTTGGTGACCGCCATCGCCGGGCTCGGGCTGGCGCTGGTGGTGCCCATCCTCGACGATGTCGTCAATGCCGTCAGCCGGGACACCACGGGGGTGTTCTACGACCTGCACCTGGCGCTGTGGCACGGGCTCACCCTGCCGCTGGCGTTGTCCGGCGTGATCGTCGTGGCCGGGGGGCTCCTGGTGTGGCGAGCTGCCGACGTCGAGCAGATCCAGGCCCGGACGACCGGACCATCGGGCGCCAACGTGTACGACGCGCTCTACGCGCGGACGCTGGCCCTGGGCGGCGTGATCGGCCGGCCGGCGTCCAGCAACCGGCTGGCCGTCTACCTCGCTCCCATTCTCGCCGTTGGGGTGACCGTCGGACTGGCTGTCACGGTCGCCGTGCTGCCGGACGCGCTCGGTGACGTCCCGGCGTCGGGCCTCGGTGACTGGTTGACCATCGTGTTGCTCGCGGGAGCGGTGCTGGGGGTGGTGTCGGCCCGGACCCGTCTGGGAGCGGTCGCCACGCTCGGGCTGTCCGGCTTCCTGGTAGCGGTCTGGTTCGCCCAGTTGGGAGCACCCGACCTGGCATTGACGCAACTGCTCGTCGAAACCTTGACGGTCGCGCTGGTCGTGGTCGTATTCCGTCGCCTCCCGACCGGGTTCTCAGAGGGCGGCCGTCCGCGGCATTACGGCTCGATCGTGATCGCGGTCACGGTCGGTGTGGCGATGGCGGCGGTGACCTTCCTGCTGACCGGGCGCCGCGGGAGATCGGCGATCGGCCAGACCCTGCTGGACGAGGGCCCGCCCCTGACCGGTGGCGACAACGTCGTCAACACCATCCTGGTCGACTTCCGGGCGCTGGACACGCTCGGCGAGATCACGGTGCTGGCCATGGCCGCCATCGCCATCGTGGGGCTGGTGCGCTACTCCGCCTACCGCCCCGTCCCGACCCCCGAGGACGTCGAGGAGGTCGATCCCGACGAGCACGTCGGTCGCTGGGGTGGTGAGGGTATGATGAACTCGTCCGTGCTGCGGACGGGCAACATCATCCTGGCCCCTCTGATGGCGATCGCGTCGCTGTGGTTGCTGTGGCGGGGCCATGACGCCGTCGGCGGCGGGTTCATCGGCGGTCTGACCGCCGGTGCGGCGGTCGTGCTGGTGTACTTCAGCCGCGGCCACGAACGCATCTGGCAGAGCCAACTCCTGCGCACCCTGCCGCTGGCCGGCTGGGGGATCATCGTCGCGACCGGCTACGGGTTCGTCGGGCTGGCGGTCTCGGGAGCGTTCCTGGCCGGCGGCAAGCTGCCGATCCCCCTCTACGGCGAGGTGGCCGCGTCACTGGTCTTCGACATCGGGGTCTATCTCATCGTGATCGGCATCATCGTCGCGATCCTGCGGCACCTGGGCCAGGGGGTGCCCGAGGAGCCCGAGGTTCCCCGCGCGG
>JBDNIX010000030.1:0-2503 GCA_041688045.1 Nitriliruptoraceae bacterium | reverse complement strand
GACTCATCAGGTTCCCCGCCGGCGAGCACCACGACTCCGCCGACCACGACCACCATGCCCACAACAGCTGCGAGCCGACACCACCCCCTCCCGTCCTGGCGGGATGGAGGCACGGCGCATGCCCGCCTCGCTCGTGGCTCGAACGCCCAACGCCAGGTCTCTCACTTGCAACTCGATTCTGGTCCGCGACCCTACACTTACCGGCACGCATGCACGCAGGTCGAGGGGTCGGGCTCTGGATCGTCAGGGACGAGCCGAGACGTGACCAACGAGCAGTCGCTGACAGCAGCGTTGTGGTGCCGCGGAGCCATCGGTGCGGTGACCGAGCCACCCGGTCGAGAACCATGCCGGCGATGGCACTTGGGTCGGTCGGTGGACTCCAGAGGTAGCCCAGGGCGTAGTCACAACCCCGTTCGGTGAGATCGGCGAGCTGGTCGTCGGTCTCGACGCCTGCGACGCCGGTGGGCAGCCCGAAAGATCGGACCAGGTCGATGGTGGCGGAGACCAGGGCGTGGTCCTGGATGTCGGTATGGACGCCGCTGACGAAGCTGCGGTCGATCCCGAGCAGGCTCACCGGCATCTGGCGCAGGTGGGCCGGCAAGCTGTGGCCGGTGCCGAACTCGTCGATGGCAAAGCGGACACCCGACCGTGCGCCGACTGGCACGGCTGCACCGGGCGTTCCACGTCGAGGACGTGGACATCGCCGACCTGTCCGTGTTCCCGGGACTGCTCCACGGCTTCGACGCGGACCCGCGGCGCTACACCAAAGCGCTCACCGACACCGCGACGCTTGAACGCACGAGACACTTTGGGGAGGCCCGATCATACGGCGACGCCGGCTCCCCCACGCTGCTGTTCCGGGACGGCGAGAAGCCGGGGACGATCACCCTGGGTTCACACCGTGAGAGCAGCCCGAGCTAACGCTGACGAGTTGGATCGAACAGAACGACGCAACCCGGTTGCCAGGAGCCGTGTGCGACCCGTATCGGAGCGCGCTCCGCTCAGCAACTGCAGAGCGGCTCAGGCCCCGTCTCGCACACCGGATCCCCGTGCACGGATCGCAACCATCGCGGACCTTGGCCCGCAGGACCGTGGTGCGGAACCCGCCATACAGACGTGTTGTCACGGCGTCATCGCCGGGTCTCTCCAATGAGATCACACGGGTCTCGCCCGTTCTTTGTCAACGATTTCGTGGACACCCGCTGCCGAACACGGGGTGACGTGAAGCTGGCGTCGATGGCGCCGATGTCGCCGGGTGCGCTTACCCGTGCTGCGAAGAATGTGCCTGGACGGTCGTAGCACCGAAGGGGTTCTGACGGTGCCGTTCGTCGTCGACCAGGCCGCGAGGGGGTCGCCCGAGGGTTCGACGGGGGGCGACGAAAGGGATCGCCGGCGCCGTTCTGACTATCGTGGACGCCCAGCACTCCCCGAAGACGTGACAAGGTGGACCCATGCCAACGGCCGACCTTCCGCACGCGACCCCGACCGGGCTGCTGATCGGTGGCCAGTGGCGCTCGGGAGGTTCCCACCTCGACGTCACCGACCCGTCGACGCTGGCGACGCTCGCCTCGGTCGCCGATGCCGACGTCCAGGATGGCCTGGATGCGGTCACCGCGGCCCACGACGCCTTCCCGGCATGGGCAGCGTTGCCCGGCCGCGAGCGTGCCGAGATCCTGCGTTCCGCGTACGAGATCATGACGGCGGAACTCGATGACTGCGTCCGCCTGATCGTGCTGGAGAACGGCAAGGCGTACAACGATGCGGTCGGAGAGGCCCGTTACGCCGCGGAGTTCTTCCGGTGGTTCTCCGAAGAGGCTGTCCGCATCGAAGGAGGCTTCCGTGAGGCCCCCGGCGGCGACAAGACCATCATCACCGACCACCGGCCCGTCGGTGTCGCCTACCTCATCACGCCCTGGAACTTCCCTGCGGCAATGGCGACGAGGAAGCTCGCTCCGGCCCTGGCGGCGGGCTGTACCACCGTGCTGAAGCCCGCTGAGCAGACCCCGTTGACCTCCCTGTGGGTCGGCAAGGTGCTGGAGCGCGCAGGTGCACCGGCCGGCACCGTCAACATGATCACCACGTCGCAGCCGGGGACGGTCTCGGAGGCCATCCTCGCCGACTCTCGCGTGGCCACGCTGTCCTTCACGGGGTCCACGCCCGTCGGCAAGATCCTCCTGGAGCAGACGGCCAAGCGGGTCGTGACGTCGTCGATGGAGTTGGGCGGCAACGCCCCGTTCCTGGTCCTCGAAGGCGCCGACGTGGAGACCGCGGTCGAGGGCGCGATGGTGGCCAAGATGCGCAACGGCGGTGCCGCCTGCACGGCCGCCAACCGCTTCTACGTCCACGCGTCGCTCGTCGAAGAGTTCAGCGCCACGTTCCGTGCGGCGCTCGCGGGGCTGCGGATCGGCCCCGGCATCGACGATGCCAACGACCTCGGCGCGATGGTGAGTCTCGATGAGCGGAACAAGATCGCCGGGATGCTCGACACCGCCAGCCAGGAAGG
>JBDNIX010000029.1:0-10190 GCA_041688045.1 Nitriliruptoraceae bacterium | reverse complement strand
CTCGAGGTGCGCAGCACCCGCCAGATCATCCGGTGTCGTCCCTGCCTTCGGACCTGATTGCCGCGACCGTCGAACGGCAGGAACATGCATCCAACGGGTTCGTCGTGCGAACGTGCAGGTCAGACGGTACAGACGGCTGGGCTCACGAACCCATTCCGGTGCCTCATCAGCAGCAAACCCGCCGTTTTTCGCCCGTCTGGCGCAATACCCGAGGGAGGCTGTAGGTGTCGAGCGTGATCGCCACCGTCGCGTGGCCGAGCCGCTGAGAGATCACCTTCGCCTCGTGCCAGCCCGTCGCCGGAGTTCGATCCGCAACGTCTGGCGGTGCTGGTGGGGCATCTGCGCGAGTGCGGCCCGGACGAGGACGGCGTTGATCCGATCCGGGCACGCATGTGGGCGCGTCGGTGTGACGGGCTCTCGCTGACCGCATCGAGCAGTTGAGCGCCGGCGATGCCTGAAGGTCACCACACGGCGTGCGCCGAGCGGGTGATCGTCACCCGGGTGCGTCGCTGTTGGCAATCCCGGCCGAAGGGGCTGCAATGGCACGCCCTGCCCGACTAGGTTGACAAGCTCCATGTCACGCGACACGAGACGAGGGTCCATCATGTCAAGCGTCTACAAGGTCATCCAGCTCGTGGGGACCAGCACGGAATCGTGGGAGGCGGCGGCGACGGCAGCGGTCGAACGCGCCGGTGCGAACCTCCGTGACCTCCGCGTTGCCGAGATCGCCGAGCAGGACCTCGTGCTTGAGGACGGCCGCGTTGCCGCGTACCGAGCGAAGGTCAACGTCTCGTTCAAGTACGAGGGCGAGTAGCCGGACCGTCCCGGGCGCTGCTTCCCGCAGCCATGCCGCAGAGTTGCGCAGTTGCTCCGCCATGCTCTCGGCCGTGTCGTTCGTTGTCCTCCCGGTCGTCGTCGTGAGGTCGACGGGACGACGGAGGACCGCGTACTCGTGACAACGGCCGTGACAACGAGCCAGCCGGGATGCGCCGTTCCGGGCCGGTACGCGCTGGGAGGGAGTTCGGGCATCGCCGCAGGTCAGAGGCACATTCCGTGATGGGACGTGCCAGGCTGGGCGACACCCGCTCGGAAGTATTACCTCTACGTCGAGGACTCAGGCAAGGGCTCCTGACCAGCAGCGTTTCCGCGACGTTGGCTGTCAGCCGAAGACGTGACGTGATCACGCCCCCAGTGTCCAATGGGAGATCGTGGCGGACATTACTGAAGCTCAACACGATGTGCGGACCGTCTACGGCGGAGGTTTCCACGGCCAGGTGGTCTCCGGGAGTATCTGGCTCCTGGCCGCCGGCACGTCAGTCGTGGTATCCCCTACGGCCGGGATCGTGGGGCTGCTCGCCGGCGGGACATTGATCTTCCCGGTCACGATGCCGCTGCTGAAGATGACCGGTCGACCCGCCTCGCTTCTACCGGGCCACCCGATGGCTCCGCTGGCGATGCAGATCGCGTTCACGGTCCCACTGGGGCTCCTGGTCGCCGTCGCGGCCGCCGCTTACCACCCGAACTGGTTCTTCCCGGCAAGCATGGTGATTGTCGGCGCGCACTACCTGCCGTTCACGTTTCTGTATGAGATGCCCTTGTTCGCTGTCCTCGGCGGACTGATGGCGCTGGGTGGCGTGGCACTGGCCTTGTGGCTCCCGAACACGTTCAGTGCTGGTGGGTGGGTGACCGGTGCGTTCCTGGTGGTCGCGTTCGCCTTCCTCTTGCGCCGATCACATCAGCATGCTGCGATTATCGGACCCACCCCCGAAGCCGAAGCCAACGGAGCCAGCCACTGACCGGCGCCGTGCGACAACCGTGATTGGTGCCGCCGGCGTGCCGATGCGCAGGCTGCGAAATCAGGGTCAGAGGGGGCTGGCGCGGAGCAGCATCGAGCTGGCGACCGCGGCGTGTGCCGTCCAGGCCACCGTCCGCAGCCAGTTCGTCGCCAGCAGCCGGGCGTGCACCGAGGCGTCGAAGCCGCCGCCGAGCGCCCGGTGAGCGGGCACGCTTGCCGCGATGGTCACCGCGACGGGCAGCAGGGCCAGCACCGCGGCCGCCCAGATCAGCCCGACCGGGACGCGGGCGGGAGGCTGCGCGAGGAGCGCTGCCGTCGTCAGCCCCTGCAGCGCCCACGGCGCCACGATGACCGCGGTGATGCGCCGGCTGTGATCGGCCATGGCAGCGGTGAACCCCGCCGGTCCGACCCGCGGGAACAGCGGATAGTGGACGAGTTGGATCGTCCAGATGACCCCGGTGAGGAACAACGTGGAGGCGGCGTGGACGACCAGCACCAGCGACATCGCGGCCTCCTCGCCGAACGCGGCCCGCAGCCGGGCCCGTCAGGGTTCGGGCCGCGACCACCTCCCGTATGCCCGCGTGATGGCCACGCCCGACGTACGTCCTGTGGGAGACGTTCGATCGAGACCGCATCTGGTTGTCGGCGAACGGTGTCGTGCTTGCTGCCGGCGTTCGAGTCCGGGTGGGTCTGGGGACCGACTTCCGCCTGCGGATCTACCGAACCGACGACGGAGAGATGCTCGCGGAAACCCAGCTGTCGTTGGGCTTCGTGTTCGGTGACTGGACGGTCGATGGCCGTCAGTTCTTTTCCTGGAACCACTTCCCGGTTGTGGCAGGCGCCCCGGCGACGCTGCGTCGGTGGAGTGGGGGCCGGACATCGAGGAGATCCCCGTCGGTGAGTGCGGCATCACTGATGTCTACGATGTCATCGCGATGCCCTCGTCATCGCTCGACCACGTGTTCCCGTCCTCCTCCTCCTCCTCCTCTCCAGCCGAGGATGGTGCAGTCCGGTAGCGTGAGACGTCATGGACACACGTGAGCTGCTCACCGATGCCTTCCACCGCATCCCGTCCCTCATACGGCGGCATGCCACGGGGGCGGACGATCACCTCCTGCACACCCGTCCCGACGCCGACGCCGACGCGAACTCGCTCGCCTGGTTGCTCTGGCACACGGCTCGCGGACAGGATGCCCAGGTCGCGGAACTCGCCGGCCGCCAGCAGGTGTGGATCGCAGAAGGTTGGGTCGACCGGTTCGGGTTGCCGCTGGACCCCGACGACCATGGCTACGGGCACGACCGGGCCCAGGTCGCCGACGTTCGCGTCCAGGACGCAAACCTGCTCATCCACTACCAGGACGCCGTCACGGCGATGATCGATGACTACCTCGCCACGGTGGACACCGACGAACTCGCTCGTATCGTCGATGACAGCTACGACCCGCCGGTGAGCGTCGGCGTCCGGCTGGTCAGCATCCTCGGCGATGCCCTGCAGCACCTGGGCCAGGCGGGCTACCTACGCGGTCTGCTCGAACGCTCGCGATGACATGCCGACGGCGTCACGGCCGTCGCCGGCGAGGACATTGCCGAGCCAGGTCACGACCGTGGCATGGTCCGGCCGTTGGGTGAGCGACGCCTCGCCCACATCGATCACGGCGGCGGGGATGCGGTCGCGTCGCATCTCCATCAGGGCCGCGGAGTAGGCCGGATCGAACTCCGGGTGACCCTGGAAGCCCACGGCCGATCCCACCTCGAAGGCGGCGATGGCCGCGTGCGGGCTGTTGGCCAACGTGGTGCCGCCCGGCGGCAGTTCGATGACCTGATCCTGGTGGCTGACGACGAGGCGGAAATCGTCGAAGTGCGGGATCATCCACGCACGTGGTGCGGTGACCTGCGCGGTGTGGATGCCGACGCCCCAACCGTTGGTCGCACGCTCGACCCGGCCGCCGAATTCGTCGGCGAGGAGCTGATGGCCGAAGCAGATGCCCACCAGAGGCAGATCGGCGTCGACGATCTCGACGGCAAGGCGGCGCAGGCCCGTGAGCCACGGCAGGTCGTCGGTCACGGAGTACCGGGATCCCGTGATGAGGTAGCCGTCATACTCCCCCACGCCGGGGATTCGCTGCCCACCGATGACGTCGAACCGTTCGAAGACGATCCGGGGTGCGTGCGCCGCGAACCGGTCGATGAACATCGTGCCGTAGTCGTCGCCGAGATGCCTGAGGGCGTCCGGCACGTGGTCGCACTCGAGCAGCGCCACACGAACCGGCTCGTCGGAAGCCGGTGCGTGTGGCGCTGCTCTGTCAGAGGTCACGTACCGGCACCTGGTTCGACGACCTCATCGATGAGCCCGTACGCGACGGCCTCCTGCGCGGTCATCCAGTAGTCGCGATCGGTGTCCTGGCGGACCTGGTCGACGGTCTGGCCCGTTCGTTCCGCGAGAATGTCATTGATCCGTTCACGCATCCACACGATGTTCTTGGCCTGGATCTCGATGTCTTTGGCGCTTCCGCTCGCACCACCGAGTGGCTGGTGGACCATGATCCGCGAGTTGAGGGTCGCGGAACGCGTGCCCGTGCCGGTGGCCAGCAGGAATGCGCCGGCGGACGCGGCCAATCCGACGCATCGGGTGTGGACCTTGCTGCCCATCAGCTGCATCGTGTCGTAGAGGGCGAACATCCCCGTGATGATCCCACCCGGCGAATTGATGTACAGGGTGACGTCATCGTGGTTTTCAGCGTCCAGCGCCAGCAACTTGGCGATGATGCCGTCACCGTTGTCGTCGTCCAGGGGTCCGTTCAGAAACAGGATCCGCGATTCGAACAACTTGTCGAAGGCTCGGCGGGAGCCGCCGATCAGCTTCTCGATCTCCTCGGCCACGTGCACGCCTCTCGATGGGGGTTCCGGCCGATGGCCGGAGGGGATGACGAACCGGCAGCGACGGAATGTCGCGGCAGGTACGAAGGATCGGCGATGGTAGCGACGCGGACGCCAGGTCCTGCGAGGTTGAGCCGGGGCCGCTTACCGGTGGGATCGCGACTCGGTACCGTCGTCGCTTGACCGTGCGCGGGTCGCGCAGCACACTTCCACCGGCGAACGCAGCAGGTCGGTTCGGCGAGAACATTCCGGCACACCGGTGCGGTGCAGGTGGGGTGCGAAAAGGGAGCAACGTGGCAAACGATGAGAATGGTGGCGGCCGTCGTTCAAGCGGGTCGCGCACCCTCGCGCGTGGACTCGCGCTGCTCACGGCGTTGGGTGACCATGCCGATGGCGCAACGGTGTCGGGGCTGGCGGACGCCACCGGTCTGGACCGCGCGGTGCTCTACCGCCTGCTCGAGACCCTCACCTCCGAAGGCTTTGTGACCCGCGACGGCGAGACGCGCAAGTACCGGTTGGGTCTGTCCATGTTGGAACTCGGTGTCCGAGCCGCGCAGGGTCTGGAGGTCCGCCGGTTGGCCGGGCCGCCGCTCAAGGCCCTGTCGGAAGACACCAACGAGACCGCCTGCCTGGCGGTGCGTGACCGCGGGGATCTGGTGGTCGTGGAGGTCATCGAGCCTGGCGACCGTTTTGTGCAGGTCAACTACCGGGTGGGCTTCCGTCACGAACTGGGCGTAGCCGCCCATGGCAAGGCGCTGCTGGCGTTCCTGCCGGAGGGAGCACGTATCGCGGATCTGCAGTCGGTGCGGCAGCGGGGCGTGGCCTATACCCGGGACGAGCTCGAGCCCGGCGCGTCCGGTGTCGCGGCTCCGGTCTTCGACCACACGGGTCGGGCGGTCGCAGCCGTCGGAATTGTGGCGCCGACGGCCCGCCTCCCGGAGCCGGAAACCATCGCCCTGCGCGTGCTGCGGTCGGCCCGTGAAATCTCCGAACGACTCGGTTGGCGGCCCCGACGGGCAACCTGACCACGAAAGGAGCGGATCGATGGACGACCGCGACCTGGCCACGGTCGAACTGCTGGGCTCGCTTGCGTACGGGCAGCTGCGATCCTTCGCGGCGACGTCCAGCAGGCTGACGCTGGCGCCCGATGTGCGCATGGCCGATCAACTGGCCACCTGGTCGGTTGACGAGCATGCGCGGTATCGGCAGCTGCGCGACCACCTCGCGACCCGGACCGAACTGCCCACCGCGGTCATGGAACGCCAACGCGGCTACTTCGACAGCTACTTCGATCGGGCACCACTGCAGGACTGGTTCGGCGCCTGTGTCTTCTTCGCTCTGGGCCTGCCGATCGCGTCCGACTTCGCTCGTGCCGTGGCTCCGACCCTGGACGACGTCTCGGCCCGGGTCGTGATCGCGGCGCTGGATCGTGAGGCCGTGGAGGCGGCCGCACTCGAGCAACTGTCCATGCTGTTGACCGACGGCGCGGCGCGCGAGCGGGCGCGGGCCCTCACGGCGGATCTTCTCGGGCGGGCCCTGACGGGGTTCCAGGGCGCGATGTCCAACACCGATGCCCTCCGCGTGCTCCTGACGTCGGACCTGGACACCGGTGAGACGGGGGAGGCGCGCGTGAAGCACCTGGCACTCGCGGTGCTCGAGGGGCACCGTCGACGCGTCATCGCGCTCGGGCTGGAAGACCTGGACGACGTCAGCTGAGACGGATCCGGAGCCCCGGGTCAGGCGGACTCTTCGAAGCCTTCGGACGACCGTCCTTCGCGTGCTTGGGCGCCGGTTCGCTCCGTCAGGGTCCGCTGGACAGCCAGCGAGTTCGTCACGAGGTCGCCGAAGCCTTCCGGGTCCGCCAGCAACCAGGAGTGGCCCGCATCCTCGATGATGTCGCCGGGTGCGCCGGCTGCCTCGCACAGGGCCAGGAACGTGGCCTCAGGGACGACGTTGTCCTCGGAACCCCACAGGATGGACACCGGCAGGCCCCGCTCGGCCAGGGCGGTGAGCTCGACGCGCAGGTCGGCGTTGCGTGCCAATTCGGCCGCCCGCCAGATCGCCCGGGGGTTGGTCAGGGCGTTGCCGACCAGGTCGCGCACCACCACCGGTAGGACCTTGCGGTAGTCGCGCCCGGTGAATTCGCTCGGCAGCCGCAACCCCCAGTCCCACAGGGGCCGGTCGGAGAGTTGTCGGTCACCGCGCCGGCCACCGGTTTTCCAGACCGATCCGCCGACGGAGTTCACCAGGACCAGCGACCGGACACGCTCGGGGTGGTGCCAGGCTGTCGCTGTTGCCACGGCACCGCCGAAGGAGTGCCCGACGATGGCGGCGGGTTCGTCGACACCCACGTGGTCCAGCAGGTCATCAACCCAGCGCGCGAGTTTCTCGAAGGTGTAGGCACCGTGCAGCGGCGCGCTGCGTCCGAAGCCCGGCAGAGCCGGGGCGATGACGCGGGCACCCGTGGCCGCGATGGTCGGCAGCGCACGAGCGTACGAGCGGGCCGTGAGTCCCCATCCGTGCAAGAAGACGACGGGTGGCCCGTCACCGGCTTCGCCGTAGACGGCCGGGCTGCCGTCCAGCGTGGTGCGATGCCACCGCAGTCGCACGTCCAGGGAGCGCGCCACGCAGGGCCTTTCGCCAGAAGATGCATCCGCCGGTTGATCGCCTTCTGTACGGCTCCGAGGCCATTGAGCTCGGTTTCCGGTGAAAGGTCGAGACCGTCCGCAGTCTACCTCCCGGCGACGGCAGATCGTCGGGCATCGTGGTCAGGTGCTCGCCGGTACGCCGTACTTGCGGCGGAATGGGCCGTCGTCCAACGCGTCCAGATCTTCGTCGAGTTGCTGCTGGAACTCCTCGGCCTGCTGTTCATCGCTGAACGACTGGGCCCAGACCAGCGCGCCGGTGGCGGCCACCTGCAGCTGGACGTCGAACATGATCGCACCGTCGTAGCCACCGCGGCGCCGCGCGAGCGTGCGGAAGTTGCGACGCGGCGAACGGGTCTCGGTCACGGTGATGCCTCCGACGGTGCCCCGGCCTGGCGGTCGACGGTCCGGGAGGCCGCTTCGACAAAGGCGCCGACAAGAACGCCGAGGTTGCTGGGACGGTAGCGCCAGGAGCTACCGGACGGCAATGCCGTGCAGGGGTGACCCAGTACGCTCCCGGCAGGAGGGACGATGTGAAGGTCTATACCAAACGTGGGGACGACGGAACGACCGGGTTGCTCTACGGCGGCCGGGTCGACAAGGATGATCTACGGACGACGGCGTACGGGACCGTCGACGAGACCTGCAGCGCCCTCGGTCTGGCCCGCGCCGAACTCGCGGACCGTCCCGATCTGCACGACCTGGTGCTGCGCGTTCAGCGAGAACTGTTCGTCGTGGGCGCTCAGCTGGCCACGTTGACGGAGCACTGGGAGCAACTGACCGTCGGTGTCAGCCGGGTCGACGATGCGATGGTCGATGCCCTGGATGGGCTCATCGATGCTTCCGTGGCGCGCCATCCGTTGCCCCAGTACTTCGTCGTCCCGGGGGGTACGCGCGCGGCCGCGGCGCTGGACCTGGCCCGCACGGTCTGCCGCCGCGCCGAACGTTGTGTGGTCGCGTTGCGGCGGGCGGACGGTCTGCCCGACGATGCTGCCCTGCGTTACCTCAACCGGTGTGCGGATCTGCTGTACGTGGTGGCCCGCGAGGCCGAGGGGGACCATGTCCCGTCGCGCGAGGCCACATGACCCGAACGGTCGTCGACGATCTGGGTACGCGCGTTGTCGTTTCGGATCGGCCGAGGCGCATCGTGTCCCTGGTGCCCAACCTGAGTGAGGTCCTGTGGTGGTGGCGACTGGCCGAGGTCATCGTCGGCGTCACGGACTACTGCGTCGCCCCGCCACGGGCCTTCGAGGCCGCGCGACGCGTGCGCGGAACCAAGAACCCGGATGTCCGCGCCATCGCCGATCTGCGACCTGACCTGGTGGTCGCCAACGAGGAGGAGAATCGCGAACTCGACGTCCGGCGACTCCGCGAGGCCGGAATCAGCGTCTACGTCACCCGGGTCCGAACGGTGGCGGATGCGGCGGCCACCTTTCCAGGACTGGGTGCGGCGGTCGGCGAGCCCACCGCCGGTGAGGCCCTGGCGGCGAGTCTTCTCCGCGCAGCGGACACGGCAGGGAGACGGGGCCCCCGCCTGCGCGTGGTCTGCCCGATCTGGCGTGATGGTGCCCACCGGGGTGCGGAGGAAACGTGGTGGGTCGTGGGACCGGACACCTACGCCGCCGACCTCTTGGCGGTCTGCGGGATGGATGTCCGCATGGGCATCGAGGATTCACACGATGACGTGGCGGTCACGCGCTACCCCCGGGTTTCCCTGGCGCAGTTGCGGACCGCGGATCCGGACGCGCTGTTGTTGCCGGACGAGCCATACGCCTTCGGGCCCGAAGACGCCCGGGTCTTTGCCGACTGGCGCGCCGCGACCCGCCTGCTGGATGGGACGGCACTGACGTGGTGGGGGCCGCGCACGCCCACCGCGATCGGCGACCTGGATCGCCTGCGTCGGCAGCTCGCCCGGCCACGCGGCGGCCCGTCGCGTCAGTAGCTGTGTTCCGGGCCGGGATATTCGCCGTCCGCCACTTCGTGCTGGAAGGTCTTGATCGCGCCGGCGATCTCCGAGCGCAGGTCGGCGTACGCCTTGACGAACCGCGGCAGAGACCCGGTTGACAGGCCGAGCAGGTCGTGGATGACCAGGACCTGGCCATCGGTGTGTGGCCCGGCGCCGATACCGATCGTGGGAATGTCGATCGCCCGCGTGACCCGTTGTCCGAGTTCCGCGGGGATGCCCTCGAGCACGATGGCGAAGGCACCGGCCTCGCTCAGGGCCACAGCGTCGTCCATCAGACGTTGTGCGCCGGCGTCGTCACGCCCCTGGACGCGGTAGCCCATCTGATTGACCGACTGCGGGGTCAGGCCGAGGTGCCCCATGAACGGGATGCCGGCGGCCACGAGGCGGCGGGCGAGCTCGACGACGTCGCCGCCTCCCTCCGCTTTCACGGCATTGGCGCCGGCCTCCTTGACGAGCCGAATTGCGGCACGGAAACCGTCGTCGACGCTCACCTGGTACGTGCCGAACGGCAGGTCCGCGACGACCAGGGGGATCGTCGCGCCTCGCGTCACCGCCCGCGTGTGGTGCAGCATGTCATTCATGGTCACGGGGACCGTGGAGTCGTACCCGAGCACGTTGTCCCCGACCGAGTCACCCACCAGGATCACGGGCACCCCGTTCTCCTCGAGCATGCGCGCCGTTGGATGGTCGTAGGCGGTCAGCATCACGAACCGTTGACCCGCGCGTTTGGCTGCGGACAGGTCTCGGATCGTGACGGGTCGCGAAGGTACGTCCTCGGCGGACAGGTGTGCCGACACCGGTGTTCCTCCCTGCCGGCCCACGAAGGGGTCCAGCGGTCATCAAACGTTGGCTTCTCGTCAGTGTGCCCGCCCGTGCGCGCCGAAGCGAACGGATCGGGCACTCTGGT
>JBDNIX010000274.1:0-15599 GCA_041688045.1 Nitriliruptoraceae bacterium | reverse complement strand
TGAGGTCCTGCAGGAACCTGGCGGCGTCGGCCCCGTCGACCATCCGGTGGTCGTAGGACAGGCACAGATACGACATCCAGCGGATCGCGATCGAGTCGCCGTAGGCATCGGAGACCACGATCGGTCGCTTCTCGATGGCGCAGGTCGCCAGGATGGCAACCTCCGGCGGGTTGAGGATCGGCGTGTCGAACAGGGTGCCGACCGACCCGGTGTTGGTGATCGTGAAGGTTCCCCCGGAGATCTCGTCGGGCTGGATCTTCTTGTTGCGGGTCCGACCGGCCAGGTCGGCGATCCTCCGCGCGAGCGCAGGGACGTTGAGGTCCTGTGCGTCCTTGATATTGGGCACCAGGAGTCCGCGTTCGGTGTCGACGGCCATCCCGAGGTTCACAGAGCCGTGGTAGGTGACCTGGCCCCCGTCGAGATCCATCGACGAGTTCAACACGGGGTGCCGGGGCAGCACCATGCACACGGCTCGCGAGATCAGCGGGAGGGGCGACAGCGAGGTGCCCTCCTTGGCCTTGAAGGCATCCTTCTTGGCTGCACGCAGGTTCATGATGTTGGTCAGATCGACCTCCACGGCGGCCGTCAGTTGTGCCGTGGACTGCAAGGAGTCCATCATCGAGTTGGCGATGGCCTTGCGCACGCGGGAGAGGTCCTGGCTCACCTCGCGCTGTCCGCCGAATTCGACCTGGGTCGGCGATGCCGCCGGGCGTTTGCGTTCCCCCGGGGCGCTCGGGACGGCGGGAGCCGGGGTGACCGACGGCGCGCCCGCCGGTGCGGCCGCACGATCGTCCTGCGGCGCTGCGGTGTCGGGTCCTTCGCCCCCCGCGGCGATGGCGCGTTCGGCGTCCTCCCGGGTGATGCGTCCACCACGTCCGGTGGCCGAGACCTGTTCGGGGGTGAGCCCCGCGTCACGCAGCATCTTGCGGACCAGGGGTGAGGTCAGCGCCTTGGTGCCGGCGGCCTGGGGAGTCGAGCCGCCGTCGGATGCCGCGGCCGGTTCGGGGGTCGAGGTGTCGGCGGCCGTGGCGTCGCCCTGGTCGCGGTCGTCGCCCTGGTCGCGGTCGTCGCCCTGATCGCTGCCGCCGTCGTCCGCGGCCGCTGCCTGCTGGTCGTCGCCGTCCTCGTCGGGGCGTTCGCTCGACGCATCTTCTGCGCCGCCGTCACCACCCGCACCGTCACGGTCGCCGATGATGGCGATCACCTGGCCCACCTCGATGGTCTCGTCGACCTCTGCCCGCAACTCCTGCACGACGCCCGCCGCCGGTGAGGGGATCTCCGTGTCGACCTTGTCCGTGGAGATCTCCACGAGGGGCTGGTCGACGGTGACCTCGTCACCGACCTCGACGAGCCAGGCGGTGATGACGCCTTCGGTGACGGATTCTCCCAACTGGGGAAGTTCGACCTCGGCCACGGACATGCTCCTGGTAGTGGTAGGTGCGGTAGTACCTGGTAACGGTGGGTGTGGGAGCGCAAGACCCGGGACTCAGCCGTGCAGCCCACGGCCGGCGATGGCCAGGTGCGCCTCGCCGATCGCCTCGCTGAGCGACGGGTGGGCGTGGACGAAGCTGGCGACATCCGTCGGCAGCGCCTCCCAGTTGTAGATGAGTTGCCCCTCGGCGATCAGATCGGTGGCTTTCGGCCCCACGATGTGGATGCCGAGGACGCGACCCGCGCCGCTTTCATGGTCGTCGTCGGCCTCGGCGACGATCTTGACGAACCCGGTCGCCTTCATCATCGCGGCGCGGCCGAGCGCCTGGAACGGATACGTCTCCGTGACGATCTCGTAGCCCTCATCCTTGGCCTCGGCTTCGGTGTAGCCGACCGAGGCGACCTCCGGGTGGCAGTACACGACCCGTGGGACCCCGCGGTAGTCGATCGGTACGACGTCCAGGCCGGCGAGTTGATCGGCGACCAGGAAGCCCTCCTGGAACGACGCGTGGGCCAGTCCCAGCGTCGGGATGACGTCACCGACAGCCCAGATGTTGTCAGCCGTGGTGCGGCTGTACTCGTCGACCGCGACGAAGCCGCGGTCGTCGATCTCGACCCCCGCCGCATCCAGCCCCGCGTCCTCGGTCACGGGACCTCGACCCACGGCCACGAGGAGCACGTCGGCGCGGACCTCCTCGATGTCGTTCTTGACCTCGATCTTGCAGACCACACCGTCGTCGGTGACATCGACGTCCGACATCTTGACGCTCGTCATGGCCGTGATGCCCTTCTTGCGGAAGGCCCGGCCGACCTCTTTCGAGCTGTCCGCGTCCTCGAGCGGCAGCAGGCGGTCTTCGAGTTCCACGAGGGTGACGTCCACGCCGAATGCCGCCCACGCACTGGCGAACTCCATGCCGACGGCGCCGGAGCCGAGGATCACCGCGGAGCCGGGCAGTTCGTCGAGGTACATCGCATGGTCGGACGACAGGATGCGTGTGCCGTCGAACGGCGCGAACGGCAGTTCGCGCGGCTTGGAACCGGTCGCGACGACGATGGCCGCGGCGGTGATGCTACGGCTGCCCTCCTCCGTCTGCACCTCCACGGTGTTGGCGTCGATGAGCGTGCCCGTGCCGATGACGGTTTCGACGCCCCGGCCCTTCAGCGCTCCCTGAAGACCCTTCCACATCTTGTCGACGACGCCGTCCTTGTGGGCGTTCAGCGCAGCGACCTCGATGCCGTGGTAGTCCAGCGATACCCCGAAGTCTTCGGCATCCTGCGCGTACTCCGCCACCTCGGCGGTCTGCAGGATCGCCTTGGTCGGGATGCATCCCCAGTGCAGACAGGTCCCGCCGACCTTGCCGCGTTCGACGAGCACGACCTGCAACCCGAGCTGCGCGGCACGCAGCGCCGTGGAGTAGCCACCGGTACCGCCGCCGAGCACGATCAGGTCCGCGTCCTGGTCGCCGGACTTCGCGATCTTCTGTCCTGACGGTGCTGCGACGGCGCTGGACGCTGCGCGATCGCCATCGCCGGTGTCCGACGGTTCTGCGGGCCCGGTGTCCGCCTCAGCAGCGTCGTCGTCCGGTGCCGAGGCTGCGTCGTCGTCCGCTGTCGCGGTGTCGTCGCCGGCGTCGGCGTCATCGCTCCCGGAGTCCTCGGCGGCTGCACCATCACCGTCGCCGATGACCGCGATCACCTGGCCGACCTCGATGGTGTCATCGACCTGGGCGCGCAGTTCCTGCACGACACCCGCGACCGGTGAGGGGATCTCCGTGTCGACCTTGTCCGTGGAGATCTCCGCAAGGGGTTGGTCGACCGTGACGTCGTCACCGACCCCTACCAGCCATGCCGTCACGATGCCTTCGGTGACGGACTCTCCGAGTTGGGGCAGCTCGACATCGGCCACGGGTTGTGTGCTCCTCAGGGGAGGTGCGGCGTCACCCTCCAGAGCTCTCGAGAGGGATCACGGCACCGGCGTTTGGTGCGTCGGAACGCGTTTGGTGAGTCGGAACGGTGACTCGGACGCTAGTGGACCACAACGGGCCCCGCAGTGGCCATTTGCCGGGCCCTCGAAGGTCGTCAACCGGGCTGACAAACCCAGGTGACAGGCGGATCCAGGCGACAGGCGGACCCAGGTGACAGGCAAACCCAGGTGACAGGCGATCGGCATGCCGGCGGGACGCGGGCTGACCAGTGTGGCACGATGGCCGTTCCCCCAGCCGTCCGATTGCCCGGGAGGCGGCATGTTCGAACAGGTCCAACGCCAGCAGCGTGCGCCGGTGGTCGTGGTCTCGACCCAGGGCGCGGCCGACTTGTTGGTCGCCACCTTCCGCGTACACGACCTGGATGCCATGACGATCATGGCCTCGGCCATCCCCTCCATCGATTGGCTGGCGGGATTTGCCGTGACGGTGCCGGCGGAGGACGCCCGTCGTGCACGCGATCTGGTCCGTGAACTGGGTCACGATCCGGTCGGACCTTCCGACGGGGATGACGACATGCTGCAGTAGCGAACCGATCGACAGGAGCGCGCCATGAGTGGGCCGGTGCAGGACATCAGGGGGCCGGTGCAGGACATCAGTGGGCCGGTGCAGGAAAGGGACGTCGCGCGCGCGAACGAAGCGTTCGCAGACATCGAGGCCCGGGAGCGGCGGCGCACCGACGTCGGGGGGTTGCCCGTTTCCCGGATGCCGCCGACCAAGGGGCGACGCACGGTCGGCGCGTGGTGTTTCGTGGACCTGATGGGGCCGGCCGACAGGGGGCCGGCCGACGCCGAAGAACCCGACCCCATGGAGGTCGGGCCGCACCCGCACATCGGTCTGTCGACGGGGACGTGGCTCTTGGATGGCGACGGGCTCCACAGCGACTCGCTCGGTACCCAACAGGTCATCCGGCCGAGCCAGCTCAACCTCATGACCGCGGGCCACGGCGTCGGCCACGCGGAGCTGGGGGGCATGCCCGCCGTTCCGGGGTGTCCAGATGTGGATCGCGCAACCCGAAGACCGCCGGCACGGGGCGTCGGCCTTCGAACACCACGCTGAACTACCGCGCGTCGAGATGGAAGGCCTGCGAGGGATGGTGATGGTCGGTGAACTCGGCGGGGCTTCGGCGCAGACGCACACCGACACGGCCCCGATGGACGCCGAGCTGTCGATGGATCGGGGGCCAGGTCGGTGCCGATCGATTCGACGTTCGAGTACTGCGTCGTGCCTGTCGACGGGCGGGTACGGGTCGGTGCCGAGGTACTGCAGCCCGGCTGGCTCGGACTGGTTCCGCCCGGGTTCGGGGAACTCCCGGTCGCGGCGGAGATCGACGCCACCCGGTTCCTGCTGCTCGGGGGTGAGCCGTTGGGGGAGAAGGTCGCCATGTGGTGGAATTTCGTGGCGCGCGATCGCGACGAACTCACGCGCGCGTACCTCGACTGGGAGCAGCGCACCGACCGGTTCGGCGGGGTCCCGTCCTCCCTGGAGCGCATCGATGCACCTCGTCCCCCGTGGCTGCCCGCTCCACGTTGATCCGGCCACCGGGCCCGTCGCCGACCGTGGGCCGGAGACCGTGCGCTGCCGGAGGTGATCAGACCTCGGCGAGTTCGGGCGGAAAGCCGCCCGTGGCAATCGGTCCCCACCGTTCGATGGTGACGCGCACCAGACACTTGCCCTGATCGACCATGGCCTGCCGATACTCGTCCCAGTCGGGGTGTTCGCCGGAGATCGAACGGAAGTAGTCGACGAGCGGTTCCACGGCATCGGGCAGATCGATCACCTCCGCCGTCCCGTCGACCTGCACCCAGGCGTCGTTGAACTCGTCGGAGACCACCAGGACGGAGGCGGCCGGGTCGCGCCGGAGGTTGGTGACCTTGGCGCGCTGGGGATAGGTCGCGATCACGATACGGCCGTCGGGATCCGTGCCGCCACTGACCGGGGAAACCTGAGGGTCACCGCCGTGCCGTCGGGTGATGAGCACGTGGTGATGACGGTCTCGTAGGAAGGACAGCAGTTCGTCGCGATCGACGCGCTGATTGGTGGCGATGGGGCGGCCCATGGGGACTCCTCGGCCGGGGAACCCGGCGCGCTGTGGGTACGCGGTCGTTACCGTGGACCGTAGCGACGGATGGAGCCACGGTGAGCGAGACGGCAACCAGCGATCCGGTAGCCGGCGCAGCCGGCCAGAAGCAGACGGCCGTCAGGGATGCGCACATCCCGTCCGAGGGCGAACACAGCTCCCCGTCCTTCGCCAAGGGATTGTTCATCGGAGAATTGCACCAGGACCTGATCACCCCGTACCCGACGATGCACCGCACGGAGCGCGCCAAGGTCGGCGAACTGATCCGGTCGCTGTACGCGATCACCGACGACCTCTACGACGTCGCCCGCATCGAGCAGGACCGCTGGATCGGTGACGAGGTCATCGCGGCGCTCGGCGACGCGGGGCTCCTGGGGTTGTATGTGAGTGAGGAGTACGGTGGGCAGGGGCTGTCGCAGACCGGCTACTGCCGTGTCAGCGAGGAATTCGGGCGCATCGACGCCACGCTGGCGGTCGTGACGGGCGTGCACCAGTCCATCGGCTTCAAGGGCATCCACATGTACGGCTCCGACGAGCAGAAGGAGCGGTTCCTGCCCGACCTGGCCGCGGGGCGCAAGCTGGCCGGCTTCGCCCTGACCGAACCGACGACCGGTTCGGACGCCTACGACCTGCAGACGCGCGCCGAGCGGCAGGCTGACGGTTCGTGGCGGCTCGATGGCGAGAAACGCTGGATCGGTAACGGCAACCGTGACGTCGTCGTCTGCTTCGCGCGGAGCGACGAGCACGGTCACGTGGCGCTGATCCTCACGCCTGACATGGAGGGCTTCGACTCACCGTTCCGGTACGACACGATGGGTCTGCGGGGCAATGACCTGCGACACCTGACGTTCAAGGACGTTCGGGTTCCCCCGGAGAACGTGTTGGGCGAGCCGGGCGACGGTTTCCTGATCGCGATGAACATCCTCAACAACGGGCGAATGTCACTCGGTACCGGATCCGTCGGCGCCGTGAAGAAACTGATCGACCTCACGGTTGAACGCGTGCAGGACCGCGAGCAGTTCGGGCAGCCCATCGCCGACTTCGAGCTGGTCGAGGAGAAGGTGGCGTGGATGACCACCCAGCTCTATGGGCTTGAGGCGACCAGCTACGCCACGACGGGGATGATGGACAACGGGGTCGAGGATGTCAGCCTCGAATCGGCGATGGTCAAGATCGCCGGCACCGAGTTCCTCTGGTACGCCGTCAACCGCGCCTTCCAGTTGGCCGGCGGCGAGGCGTACATGAACGATCGTCCCTACGCGAAGATCCTCCGGGACATCCGGGTCTTCCCGATCTTCGAGGGTGCCAACGACGTCCTGCGGGCCTTTGTCGCCCTTTCCGGCCTGAAGGTCGTCGGTGATGAGCTCGAAGGGATGGACGACCTGGATCTGTTGGGGGCGCCCGTGCGCTCCGGTGGCCTGGTGCTCGACTACGTCCTGTCACGCGTCAAGCGACGTGTCGCACCTCCGCGGCTCACGCACGTCCATCCCGAGCTGCGTGCGCTGGCCGAGCCGCTCAGCGACCAGGTCGTTCGGCTCCGTGAAGCCTCGGAGGACTTGCTGCGCCGGCACGGTTCTGACGTCAGGACCAAGCAGCACCAGCAGAAGCGACTGGCCCACGTCGCCATGGACATCACGGCGCAGGTCAGCACGTTGTCGCGGATGACCGCGACCATGAATGCCGACGGGGTCGATGGGACGGCGACCGAACGGTTCATCGCCGAAACCTTCTGTACCCGGGCGGCGCGTCGGGTGGAGCAACAGTTCTCCCACCTTGAGCGCAACGACGACGATGCGATGCATCAGATCGCGCGTGTCACCTACCGGCGTGGGGGATCGGGCTTCGAACTCTACGGCGCGTAGGCAACGGCCCCGACGGCGCGTCGCTGGCCGAGGTCAACCGAGCGGTGGCCAGTTGATCAACCGTGGCAGTAGGTCGCCCGGGCCGATCACGAATGCCCCGATGACGATGGCGATCACCACGACGGCGCCGATCTTGACCCACCGCGGAAGTCCGTCGGCGGCAGGACCGTCCGGGGTCGACTGGTCGGGCACGACACCGTCGGGGTCTCCGTCGAAGTCGCCGACATCGAGGTGATCCATGACGTCGTCCATCGGTGCGGCGATCACGTCCCGGGCGGCGGACTCGTCGTGGTCGGCCACCTGTACCCGATAGCCACCGGAGCCGAACGAGATGTGCGGCAGGTTCCCACCCGCGCTGTCGGAGAGCGTGCGGTTGGCGATGTCGACCTCGTCGAGACGGTCGGCGACCATCTGTGCGAGGAACGGCGTGTCGTAGGCGACGACGGTGACCCACGTGTCGGTGGTCATGCGGCTCCCTGCAGGACGAGAGCGGCAGTGTACGAGGCGGCTGAGGCCACGCGGGGGAGCAGTAGCATCACGCGTCCACATCGACGAGGACACCCGGGTGAAGGTCGTGATCGCCCCCGACGGCTTCGGGGGCACCCTGTCCGCCCGCGAGGCCGCTGCGGCGATCAGCGCGGGATGGCGGCGTGCGCGCCCGGATGACGAGCTCGTCGAGGTTCCGCTGTCGGACGGTGGCGAAGGACTGCTCGACGTGGTCGGCCGTGACGACGACCGCTGGATGACCACCGAGGTTGCGGGGCCCCTCGGCCGTCCGGTCGACGCCCCGTGGCTGCTTCGCGACGGGGACACGGCCATCATCGAGTCGGCCCGCGCCTGCGGCCTGGCGCTCGTCCCCGAAGCGCAGCGGTCGCCGCTGCAGACGACCACGTATGGCGTCGGGCAGCTGGTGGAGGCTGCACGGCGGACCGGGGCACGACGCGTCCTCGTCGGGCTCGGTGGATCGGCCACGGTCGACGGCGGCGCCGGAGCCCTTTCCGGCCTGGGATTCCGCTTGACCGTGGCCGACGGGTTCGGGCTGAAGATCGGCGGCGACGACCTGCACCGCGTCGCACGGGCCGAACGCGGCTGGGCCGCCGACTTCTGTGACGTGCAGGTGACTCTGCTGGCTGACGTGACGACCACACTGGAAGCGTCCGCCCGGGTCTTCGGCCCCCAGAAGGGCGCGACCCCCACGGACGTCGACCACCTCACTGACGCGTTGTCGCGGTGGGCCGACGTGGCCGAAGGTGACCTGGCCGACGGTGCCCGCCACCGCGACACGCCGGGATCGGGCGCTGCGGGGGGGCTCGGGTTCGCACTCGCCTGCGCCATCGGTGCCCGGTACGAACCCGGCGCGCGACACGTGGCCGCCCTGGCGGGATTCGACACCGCCATCAGGGATGCCGAGGTGGTGGTCACCGGCGAGGGACGGCTGGACGCCACCTCGGGCGCGGGCAAGGTCGTCGGTGCCGTGTTGGACGTGTGCGGGCTCGCCGGCACCACCGTGACGGCGGTGGTCGGCCAGACAGCCCCGGGCGCTCCCGATCTGCACGATGTGGAAGCGGCCGCACCGGACGGGCCCGGCCCGGATCCCGTTGCGGACGTGGCCGATGCGGCGGCACGGCTGGCCGCGCGGTGGACGGGCGGGTAGTCGAACCTCGATGTGCCTGCGAGGGGGTCGGTCGACGCGAGAGTGGGGTCGGTCGACAGCGGGAGTGTGGTCGGTACACTCGACTTCCCATCCGATGAGACCGTCGAACCGATGAGACCGTCGAACAGACCGTCGAGGAGTATCGCGTGAGCGCCGACACCGTCCACAGTGCCGATCCCACCGCCCCGTCCAGCACGGAGAGCGGCATCATTTTGACCGAAACGGCCGCGGAGAAGGTCGAGAGTTTCCTTTCCGACCAGCCGGATGTCGATGACATCGCTCTGCGCGTCGCCGTACAGGCCGGCGGCTGCGCGGGATTCCGTTACGCGCTGTTCTTCGACGACCGTCAACTCGACGGCGACGTGGCGGAGACCCACCACGGGATCCAGATCCGCATCGACAAGATGTCCTCGCCGTACCTCTCCGGCACCGTGATCGACTGGAAAGAGTCGCTGGAGGCCTCCGGTTTCTCCATCGAGAACCCCAATTCGTCGGGTTCGTGCGCATGTGGCGAAAGTGCGACCTTCTAGTCGTGTCGGCCGGCCGTGGATGACGAGTCCGGCTGGAACCAGATCCTGCTGGAGTTGTGGAGTCCAGCGGTCCGCGACGCCGTGGTCGATCGCATCGACCGCGCTGCCGTCGGGCGGCACGGCTGGCTGGTGCGGGTCTTCGCAGATCCCGACCATGTCCGCGAGGCGTTGACCGAAATCGTGCACGCCGTTGTGCTGGCGGCCATCCGCGATGAGACCGGCGCCGATCTGGACGGGCTCGGCAGTCAGGCCGCCTGGGAGTGCTACGAACAGGTGTGGACGGAGCTCGGTCGGCGGTGGACCGATGGGGGATCGCTGGCGGTCGTTGGACTGGGCGCAGAGACCGCGGTGGTGTCGGCCCTCTCACGGCTCCCCGAGGAGGCCGCCGTCGCCGCGGGGGCCGAGGTTGACGCGCATGGGGTGCAACCGCTGTGGCTGCACGGTCGCCTACGTGTGGATGGCCGCGGCCTGCGCGCGTACCTGAAACTGGACGGTGGTCGAGCGCCCACCGACGTGGCCGCCGCGATCGATCAGATCCTCGCGAGCCTCACCTGATCCGCTCGACGAGGAAGGTGGAGACGCCGGCGTCTTCGGCGTGGCTCTGCAACCGTTGCCGCTGCATCCGGCACCAGACGGGCACGTCCACCCGTGCGGCCGGATCCGTCGCCAGCAGCCGTACGACCGTGCCGATCGCCACCCCGTCCATCGCCCTGGCCAACTCGATCACCGGCATGGGACACGCCAGGCCGCGGGCGTCGACCTCTTGCACGGTGCCGTTGTCCGTGGTCGTCGCGTCGTCGGTGGGAGCACCCTGACGTGACATGGCGGACCCCCTGGCGGTTGGACGGGTGGTACTGCGGTCAGGATAGCTGCGGGTGTCGTGGGGATCAGGCGCGCGCCGACGCCGCGGCTCGAGACGAGAGCGCCGGGGTGCCCCGGTCCAGTTCGTAGGTGATCTCCGCGCCGCTGAGCAGCGGAGCCTCGTGCAGTGCGGTCATCACGGTGGCCAGCGCCCGGTTCGGACCTTCCGAGGTGACCGTGACGGTCGCGCTGACGTGCGCCCGGTCGTCCTCGGCCGGCCACCACGACATGACCAGCTCGACCGCGCCGATCCGGCGCAGGATCGCCTCGACGTCGTCCGAGCCGATGCCGTGGTCGTCGTGCAGCCGTATCGTGACCACGATGCGCTGATGTTCGGCCGGCGGGAGTGTCCGGTGAGGCGCCGGCTGGCCTGCGTCGTGGACCGCGTCGATCAGGCCACCGTCGGGGACGGGGCCGACGTCCACGGCGACCAGCAGCGTGGCGTCGGGTGCGGCCCACGCCAGGTGGGTGGTCGCGGCACGGAGTCCCGACGCCGTCGGCGCCACCGGGGCGATGATCAGGTCCGTGGCCCGTGCGAAGGCCTCGACCGCCTTGTGCGTCCGGCGCGGGTCGTGGTGCACCCGATCGCCCAACTGGCTGATCTCATCGGGTAGGTCGTCCGTGCGTGGACCGGTGCGCAACACCGTCGTCGGATGCGAGGTCGAGTGCCGGATGCGCCGGGTCAGGTCGGCGGCCAACCTGAGGCTGCCGCCCCCACCGGGCAGCAGATGCTCGGCGGAGACCGGTACGACGATGCGTTCGACGGGTTGCAGACCCAGCCGGATGACGGCCAAGGGCACGCTCGATCGACCGACCACGTGGTCGATCAGACGCCCGAAGACGTCGGACGCGGACGTGGCGCCGCGCCACCCCAGCAGGACCAGTCCGGGGTCTCCCTCGTCGATCGCCTCCAGGACTCCGGTACCAGGACCGTCAGCGGCCCGCACCTGTCCGCGGACGGACACGCCCAGTTCGTCGGCGAGGCTCTCGGCGTCGGTCAGCCCCTGCCAGGCATGTGCCTGCTCGTCAGCCGTGGCGTCGGGCCCCACGACGGTCAGCAGGTGCACCCTGCCACCGGTGCCCGCCAGCTGCGCGGCACACCGCAGAAGCGGGGGTGCGGAAGCCGGGTTGGCGATGGGGACCAGGATCGGTCGGTCGCGCACGGAACGTGACATCGCGGACTCCTCATTGCCTACGGGGTTAGCTGACGGGCTCGGGCCGGAGTCGCCCTACCGGACCGGGTGGTCCGGATTCGCCCCAGCGGGCCGTCGAGGACGTGCCACGCGATGGGTCCCCCGCCCTGGTCGAAAGACCAGGCTCGGTGTGACCCGATGCTACCGCTCGGCGGGCCGACGACGCCACGACGATCGTGCAGAAGCCGCACACGTCCGCAGCGGTTCCGCGCCCCGGGGCGGGTGGATCAGCCCGTCATGATGCCCAGTTCGCCCGCCTCGTAGCGGCCTCGAAGCTGCTTCTTGTCGAACTTGCCGACGGAGGTCTTGGGAACCTCGTCGATGAAGGTGTAGCGCTCCGGGAGCCACCAGGAGGCGACATGATCAGCCAGGTAGGTGTTGAGATCGTCGGGGGTCGGGGAAGCACCGGCGCGGACGACCACGCAGGCCAACGGACGCTCGTCCCAGCGCTCGTCGGCGACACCGATGACGGCACACTCGACGACATCGGGATGGCCCATCAGCGCGTTCTCCAGATCGACGGAACCGATCCACTCGCCGCCGGATTTGATGACGTCCTTGGTGCGGTCGACGATCTGCATGTAGCCGCGTTCGTCGATGACCCCGACGTCACCGGTGCGCAGCCAGCCGTCGTCGAACTTCTCCGGGGTGTCCACGCCGTAGTACCTGGCGGTGATCCAGGGACCGCGGACCTGGATCTCGCCCATTGAAACGCCATCCCAGGGTTGTTCGTGACCGTCAGTGTCGATCAGGCGCATCTCGACGCCCGGGACGACGCGTCCCGTCTTCGCCCGGTAGGCGCGGGATACGTCACCCGTGGCGCCGGCGGGAGGCACCGCGATGCTGCCCAGCGGCGACATTTCGGTCATGCCCCATCCCTGGACGATCTCCACCCCGTAGCGGTCCTCGAAGCTGTCCACCATGGACCGGGGCACCGCCGACCCACCGACCACCACCCAGGTCAGTGACGACAGGTCCAACTCGCGATCCTGACCGAGCGCCAGGACACCGTTCCAGACCGAGGGAACCGCCGCGCTGCAGGTCGGGCGTTCCGCAGCGATGAACGCGGCCAACGGTTCCGGTTGCAGGTAGGGGCCCGGCATCAGCATGTCCGCGCCCTGGATCCAGGCGGCGTGGACCAGGCCCCAGGCATTGGCATGGAATTGAGGCACGATGATCAGGACCCGGTCGCCGTCCACGAGCCGCATGCCGCCGGCGACGGAGCCGAACGTGTGGGTCCAGATCGAGCGATGGCTGTAGACCACGCCCTTCGGATTGCCGGTCGTGCCGCTCGTGTAGCAGGACGCTGCCGCCGACCGTTCATCGACCTGCGGCCAGGCTGAGAGCGGCTCGACGGCGGCCAGCAGGTCGTCGTAGTGCACGACCCGCCCGTGTGGCTTCAGCGGGCCGGTGTCCCCGTCACCGATGACGACGAACACCTCGGGGCTGGTCACGTCGTCCAGGACCCCGGCCAACAGCGGGATCAGTGACCCGTCGACCAGGATCACCCGGTCGCCCAGGTCGTCGATCACAAACGCCAGCTGGTCCGGGAACAGCCGAATATTGAGCTGGTGCAGCACCGCACCCATGCATGGCACCGCGAAGTAGGCCTCGACGTGTTCCTGGTGGTTCCAGCAGAAGGTCGCGACCACGTCGCCACCCTGAATGCCGAGCGAGGCGAGACCGGCCGCAAGCCGGCGGATGCGGTCGTAGGTGTCGGCGAAGCTGATGCGGCGGGCACCGTCGCCCTCCCACGTGACCACGTGGCGGTCGGGATGGACCCGTCGACCGTGCTCCAGCAGTTGCGTCACCGTCAGCGGTGACTCCATCATCGTGCTGCTCACCACGGCCGTGGTCCTCTCCCTCGAGTTCCCGGTCGGGACCTCCCTGCTCTGGCCCGACCGGCCTGCTCCCGGAAAGGAGCGTAGTGAGGTCCACAGGCGACCGGGCGGCGATTGTTCGATGACGCGGCACGCCGGACGGTGACGGTACGGTTGGTCGCGGCGGTGGGTGCCGCCCCGATCCGGGCGGCAGGCGCCGTCTCCAGGCTGTCTCCAGGAGGTGCGACGTGCGAGTGCTGGTCGTTTCGGAGGACGCGAAGGAACTTCTGCGTGCCGTCAGCGCCCTGGAGTTGCACGCTGATGTAGAGGTCGTCGAGGCAACGAGTGCCGGAGAGGTCCGTCGCCTGATCCTCGATGCGGGGGAACATTTCGACGTCCTGGTCGTCGACGGTGACCTGTACCCCCGTGGCGGCTTCGCGGTGCTCTACGACCTGCGCTCCCGCGCGGAACTCGACGGCACACCCCCCGTTCCGTCCCTGGTGATGGCCGCGCGCGAGCAGGATCGGTGGTTGGCCAAGTGGTCGGGCACCAATGAGGTCCTGCTCAAGCCGGTCGACTCCTTCGAGCTGGCGCGGGTCGTACAGCGCCTGGAAGGGGCGGAGGTTCCGCCGTACGGAGACACCGAATCCGCGGCGAACCAGGTGGCCGCCGCACTCCGCGACGATCGATGAGCGACCCGGAGGCGCCCCTGGACGTGGTGTGGCCCGACGTCCTGTCACGACTGCTGCGCCACGAGGATCTGGACGAGGACATGGCGGCTCACGTCCTCGGCAATGTCATGCGGGGCGGGGCGGAGTCGGCCCAGATCGCGGCGCTGTTGATCGCGTTACGCGCCAAGGGAGAGTCGGCGTCCGAGGTGGCGGGCTTCGTGCGGGCGATGATGGCCGAGGCGGCGGAGATCGACCTGTCCCCGGCGACGGCGGCGCGCGTCGTCGACATCGTCGGAACCGGTGGGGACGGGGCGAACACCAGCAACATCTCCACGGTCGCCGCCGTGGTGATCGCGGCGTCGGGCCAGCCGGTGGCCAAGCACGGCAACCGTGCGGCGTCCAGCGCCTGCGGCAGCGCCGACCTGATCGAGGCCTGGGGTGTCGACCTCGACCTGTCCCCAGCCGACGTCGCCACCTGCATCGAAGAGACGGGGATCGGATTCCTGTTCGCGCGGACCTTTCATCCCGCGATGCGGGTCGTCGCCCCGGTCCGCCAGCAACTGGGCATCCGTACGACCTTCAATTTGCTCGGGCCTCTGTCCAACCCGGCCGCCGCCCGCTCCATGGCCGTCGGGGTCGCGGATGCGCGCCTGGCTCCGGTGATGGCCGACGCCCTGGCGCGGCTCGGCAAACGTCATGTCCTGGTGTTTCGTGGCAGCGACGGCCTGGACGAACTGACCACCACCGGTCCGAGCGACCTGTGGGAGGTGCGTGACGGTGTGGTGTCCACCTCGCGTCTGGACCCACGGGACCTCGGCATGGATGTCGTCACCCTCGACGATCTGCGGGGCGGTGACGTCGCCCGCAACGTCCGGATCGCCGACGCTGTCCTGGCCGGGGCACCCGGGCCGCATCGCGACATCGTCGCGCTGAACGCCGCAGCCGGGCTGTATGCGGCCGATGCCGTCGACGACCTGGCGGCGGGTATCAAACGCGCGCAGGAGACCCTGGACAGCGGTGCTGCAGCGGCCCTGCGGGATCGGTGGGTCGCCTGCAGTGCGGACCTGGCAGCGGCCCATGGGTGAAACGCATCGCATCGATCCGTCCGGGCGGCCGTACGAGCCGTCGGGCCTGCCTCGTAAGCCCGATGTCGGCGTCGAGGGTTTTCTGGCCCTGGACCTTCGTGTCGGGCGCATCCTCGAGGTGCAGCCCTTTCCCGAGGCCCGCGACCCCGCGTACAAGCTGCGCGTCGATTTCGGCCCGTTGGGAATCCTGCGGACCAGCGCCAAGGTGAGCAGCTACGACCCCGACGTGCTGGTGGGTCGTCAGGTCGTGGGGGCGGTCAATCTCGGCTCCAAACGCATCGCGGGGTTCGTCAGCGAGTTCCTGATCCTCGGCGGGTTGGAGCCGGATGGCACCGTTGCGCTGCTCGATGCCGATCGCGACCTGGCCCCCGGGTCGATCGTGTCGTGAGCGACGCGATGCCGGACGACCCGCAGGGGCGCGAGGAACCCG
>JBDNIX010000273.1:0-2654 GCA_041688045.1 Nitriliruptoraceae bacterium | reverse complement strand
GGCCGCCGCCGTCCGCGCCGGGGCGCCGGCGATCCCGCCGCGCGAGAAGGACCTGCCCGATCCCGACCGCCATGACCTGGCGACGACGCTGGTCGAGGTGACCACCGCATGCGGGGCCCGCCTGCTGGTGGCCAGCGACCGGGATCTCGCGGTCGCGGTCGGGGCTGCCGGCGTGCACCTGGCCAGCCACGACCCCCTCCCCGCCACCGACGGGCTGCTGCTGGGTCGGTCCTGCCACGACGTCGCCGAGGTCGCCGGCGCCGTCGCCGAGGGCGTCGACTACGTGACCGTGTCGCCCGTGGCGGCCACGCGGTCCAAGCCCGGGTACGGGCCGGCCCTCGGGACCCACGGCGTGGCGGCGCTGGCCACCACGGCCGCGCCCCTCCCCGTGCTGGCGCTCGGTGGCGTGACCCCGGCCACCACCCGGGAGGCGCTGGACGCGGGCGCCCACGGAGTGGCCGTCATGGGCGCCGTCATGCGCGCCGCCGATCCCGCACGTGTGGTCACCGAGTTCCTGGAGCTGATGGACGTCGAGGAGACGCACCGATGAACCCACCCGTGGCACTGACGATCGCCGGTTCCGACTCCGGTGGTGGGGCGGGCCTGCAGGCCGACCTGCGCGCCTTCGCGGCCCTGGGCGTCTTCGGGACCAGCGTCGTCACCGCTGTCACCGCACAGAACACCACCGCGGTCACCGACGTCCACGTGGTACCCACGTCCACCGTGGACGCGCAGCTGTCGGCGGTCCTGGACGACCTGCCCGTCGCCGCCGTCAAGACCGGGATGCTGGCCACCGCCGACCTGGTCGGGCTGGTCGCCGACCGTGCGGCGGACGGGGCGCTGCCCAACCTGGTCGTCGACCCGGTCCTGGTGTCCGCCACGGGGCATCGCCTGTTGGAGGACGACGCGATCGCCACCTACCGCGAGCGCCTCTTCCCCCACGCCATGGTTGTCACGCCCAACCTGATCGAGGCGGGCGTGCTGGTCGACCGCGAGCTCGCGACGCGCGACGACGCGCTGGCGGCCGCCCACGAGATCGCCGCCCTGGGACCCGCCATCGTCGTGGTCAAGGGCGGCCACGCCACGGGGGAGCAGGCCGTCGACGTCGTGGTCCTCGGAGAGGACGTCCAGGAACTGGACGCCGCGCGCATCGACACGGCCAACACCCACGGCACCGGGTGCACCTTCGCTGCGTCCGTGGCTGCAGGGCTGGCCAGCGGGCTGGAACCGAGCGACGCGCTGCGGCAGGCCAAGCGCTACGTCACCGCGTGCATCGCCGGGGGAGCGCACTGGGAGTTGGGCGGCGGCCACGGACCCCTCGACCACCTGGGGTTCAGCTCGACGGTGGTGCCCCCGTTCGGTCCGCAAGGGTGGCGGGGCGACCTGGCGTGACACTGCCGGGCGCCCCGATCACCGCCCGAGGACGAGGTCACCCTCGGCGTCCACCTCGACACGCGCCCCGAAGGGGCGGCTGACGCGGTCGAGCGTGTGCTGCAGCCAGCGGGCGTCCTCGGCGGACGCGTGCTCGAGCCGGAACCTGCGGGCTCGCATCGGCACCATGCGCAGCTGGACCAGCCCCCCGGTGTCGGCGACCACGGAGGCCAGGTAGATCGGCCGCAGGTCGTCGTGGTAGGCCTCGTGGCCCGTGATGCCCTCGTAGTCGTTGATGAAGTCACCGCAGCCGTACAGGATCAGCCGGTCGCGGTAGATCTCGATGGGGCGCGGGTGGTGCGACGAGTGGCCGTGCACCAGGTCGACGCCTGCATCGACCAGGGCGTGGGCGAACTCGACCTGGCGGTGCCGGACCTCGTAGCCCCAGTTGGACCCCCAGTGGACCGAGACCACGACCACGTCGCCCGGTCGCCGGTGCTGCTCGATGCGGGCGATGACCTCGTCGGCGGTGGCCGCCGATGGCTGCGCGACGAACCTGTGCGTGCCAGAAACCCGGCCGCGGGGTCATGCGGCGGTCTTGTATTCGTTGATGAGGCCGTCGCGCCGGGGGAGCCTGATGACGTTGTCCGGCGGGCTCATCGGGGCGGTCTGATCCGCTTGGTCTGGGAGGGGCGGGCGCTGCTGAAGCGCCCGGTGAGGACGGTGCGAGGTGTCGTGGTCGATGTCGTCGATCACGAGCCGGCGAAGCTGGCGTTGGTTCCAGATGATGGTGCGGTCGAGCAGCTCGCGGCGCAGGCCGCCGATCCAGCGCTCCGCGATGCTGTTGGCCACCGGTGTCCGGACCGGGGTCTTGAACACTTTCATGCCTTCGGTGCGGAACACCTCGTCGAACGCCATGGTGAACTGGCTGCCACGGTCGCGCACGAGCGCTCCTCGCCCGCGAGCCGGTCGCCGTGGACGAGGAACAGGTTGCGGGCCGCCTGGACGGTCCAGGCCGAGGTCGGGTTGGTGGTGATCCCGCCGAAGGTGACTTGGCGGGTGGTGATGTCGACGGTGAACAGCACGTAGAAGCGGTGCAGCACGGCGGTGTCGATGTGGGCGAAGTCGCAGGCGATCGCGGCCTGGGAGCGAAGCAGCTGCGACCACGTCACCGACGAGCGCTTCGGGGCGGGGTCGATGCCGGCGAGGCCGCCGCCGGCGCGGTAGCCATCGCCACCGCCGCCGCGGACACCGACGGACACGTCAGCGTCGACCTCGATCCG
>JBDNIX010000272.1:0-2663 GCA_041688045.1 Nitriliruptoraceae bacterium | reverse complement strand
CCAGCCCGTCGATGGTTGCCGTGGTGGTGTCCGCGTCACTACGGGCCACCGGTTCCCCGTCGGCCAGCACCCGGTAGCCGGTCACCCCTTCGTCGTGGGTGGCGACCGGCCACTCCAGGACCGCGAACGTCGAGCCGACCGACGTCGCGTTGAGTTCGGCGCCGCCCGGCCACGAAGGACCTTCGGCCTCCAGCCGCCAGAGCCGGCGGGATGACAGCTGCCCGTCCTCGAACCCGGTGTCACCGTTGAAGATCGGTACGTCTCCGACCAGGCCGATCGGATAGAACGTCGCGCTGACAGCCTGGAACACACGCAGTTCCTCGGGCTCGGCCGTGACCGTTCCCGCCGACGTGCCGTCGGTGCGCACCAGGGCGCGGTCGGGGCCGAGCAGCCACGCCTCGTCGCCCGTGCTGATCCCGAACCCGGTGCCAAGATCCTGCCCGTCGAGCTGCAGTGGTGCGGTCGCCTCGGGGTCACCGTTGGTCGTCCACCGCGTCGAGCCGAACCCCGGCGAGGGGAAGGTCAACCAGTCGCCGGCGGCGATGACCTCGTCCTCGTCGGGCTCGCTGCTGCCGGAATAGCCGTTGCCGAGATCGTCGTGCCAGGCCTCCTGGGTGCCCTCGGTCGTGCCGTCCGACGCCCACAGACGACGCGAACCCGCCCCGGCGAAGAAGAACACCTGGTCGCCGGCCGCAACCATCGGAAGACGGAAGACCCCCAGGCTCTCCGGGGTCACCCGGAACGTACCATCAGACGTGCCGTCGCTGACGTAGATGCCCTCGACACCGCCCTCCTCCGCGAGGAAGAACAGCCTGTCACCAGCGCCCGTCAACCGAGACGGGGCAGACACGGCACCAGAGTCGCGGTCGAGTTCCCACACCGTGGTGCGCGTCCCCGCCTGGTCGATCCGGTCCAAGCCGTCCGGACTCGCCAGGTACAGGTCGTCGCCCTCTGCGGCGAACCTGGGAGCGAAGTCGCCCAGCCAGCGCCCCCCCAACGTTTCCGCACCTTCGGGGCTGTCGTCGAGCAGGAACACCTCGTTGACGTCGTCGTCGCCGACCTGGTGGCGGGCGTAGATCGCGACCCGATCTCCGAACGTCGCGATGTCGTGAATCTCGATGAACTCGAAGGTGTCGTTGACGTCGAGCCGCCCGGTGCCGGCCTGGGTGCCGTCGCTGACCCACAGGTCGGGGTCGTCGAGGTCGTTGCCGTCACCGACGGCGAAGTACACCAGTCCGTCACGCACCGCGGTCTGCGGTCCTTGTGTCTGAAACTGCGGGCCGAGCCGTGCGACCTTGCCGTCGGGCAGGTCGATCCGGGACGTGCCCTCCGCGGTACCGTCGGTGGTCCACAACCCCTGCTCTGACGCTAGGGCCTGACTGGTCCTCACGACGAACATCGCCAGGTTCCCGAGGTCGACGAACTCCTCCGCGTACCCGGGAGGCCCGGGGATCTCCACCGCGACCGGGCGCTCCTCCGCTTGCGGCTCGACCGAGTCGTCGACGACGGTCGCACGACCGGCCATCCCAGCGCCCGACGGCAGCGACCAACCGGGGCGCCCGTTCACCTCGATCGCCGCGGCCGCGCTGCCGATGCCGCCGTCCGATTCCATCGGCAGCAGCGCAGCCACCAGCGCAACGGCCAGCAACGCGCTGACCCACCGACGTCCGGGCGGCACGCTCCGACTGACTCGCCTCGTGCGGCTCCACGGCTTCGCCATAATTGCCCTGCCCCCCTGATATCGAATGCTCTGCCCGCTTCCAACTCAGCTCGCTGCGTTCGCGGAAGTGAGGAAACGGTGTCCGGGCCGAACGCGACACCACCGTCCTGCGCAGAACGGCCTGCGCAGGACGGCCTGCGCAGAAACCGGACTGGCCCACCCTCCCACCCAGGCGTGTCACCGGCGTGTCACGCCCTCCAGCGAGCCGGTGTGGCCGAGGGTCTGATCGATCTGGCCGGGCGGATACACCGGGATCTCCCCCGGTGTGACCCGCGGCGCACGCAGGTGCACCGTCGGATCATGGAACGTCTGGTCGGCGGTCACCAGCCACGCGTAGAACCGTCGCAGCGCCACTACCTGAGCCTTACGCGTGTACGCGCTCATGCCCCGGTCCGCCTCGGCGACCAGGAACGCGACCAGATCGGCGGTCGATGCCTACTGCGGGGCGCGGTCAGGGTGCTGCTCGCCGAACCAGCATAGGAAGGTCCGCAGGTACAGATCGCGGTGACGGAGGGTCTCGGGGGCGAGCCCTTCCACCGCGCGCTCGTGAGCGACGAACGCCGCGATCAGCGCCGCGTGGTCCGGGGTCGGGTCAGCGTCCATGCGCCAAGCCTGCTACGCCGTGGACCACGCGAGCCGACGGATCGGCCCACGCTTGTGGACAACTCAGGAGAGGGCCAGGCACCGGTGAGTGCGCCGACAAAGGTGTCAGCGACGAAACGAACGGACGAAACCGTCTCAGAACACCGGAAAGCCCGGCCTCCGAAGAGACCGGGCTTCCGGCAGGAACCCTTCAGACTTCAGGCTCCGGACTGCGGACGGTTCCTGACCGGCGATACGGCCGTCGTACGGCCGAAGGACATCGGGTTGCACCTCCCGAGCGGTCACGGATCGAACACCCGGCCGACCGCGGCGCACAGCTCGTCGTCGAGGAGGTGGAGGT